>JAKEHC010000016.1 GCA_022615255.1 Candidatus Dadabacteria bacterium
CCTGTCTGATTTTTGGAATTTATTTTTTTAATTGAAACATCTTTCCCGGGAGCTGGATTATCAGACCACTGAGTTCTAACGATAAAAGAATTGAAAGTACCTTTGCAGAACTCATTCCGGATAATTTTGTAATTTCATCAACGTGTAGGGGTTCATTCTTTAGTTTTGAATAAATCAACCTTTCTTCATTAGAAAGTTCTATAACTGAAATATCATCTTCTCTGATTTCCTTATCCTTTAGTGTTCTAAGGGCTTCGATCTCGCTTAATATATCCTCTACTGACTCAACCAGCTTTGCTCCCTGTTTTATTAACTTATTAGTTCCTCGGCTAAGTTTTGTTCCTATGTTTCCCGGCACCGCAAAAACCTCTCTATTCTGCTCAAGAGCTAGAGAGGCTGTAATGAGCGAGCCGCTTTTATCTGAGGCTTGCACTATAACAACGCCAAGAGAGAGGCCGCTTATAATACGGTTTCGTTTAGGAAAGTTTACCGACTCCGGAGGGGAGCCGAGAGGGAATTCGGAGATAACCGCTCCTTTGTTTGAAATCTCTTCATACAGTTTTTTATTCTCAGCCGGGTATATGATATCCAAACCTGAGCCTAGAACAGCTATGGTTCTTCCCCCCCTTTTTAATGCCGCCATATGGGCAATTGAATCAATACCCCGAGCCATCCCGCTAATGATGGTAACACCTTTTACAGAAAGCTCTTCTCCGAGCCTCTCCGTAACCAATCTGCCATAGCTGTCTGGTGTTCTCGTTCCAACGATGGCAATTGCGGTGTCATCTTTAGGTAGAATATCGCCTTTTATGTAGAGAAAGGGCGGAGGGTTGTAGGTATTGAAAAGATTTCTCGGATAATTTGAGTCTTTAAGAAGAATTAGATTAAAACCGGACTTTCGGATTTTACTAACTTCTTCTTCAGCTTTATTCCAATCCTTGAAGCCCTTTATTTCCTTGGCTGTCTTTTCCCCGATTCCTTCTACCCTTTGAATTTCGCTTAAATTCGCCTCGAAGACACCTTTAGGATTATTGAACTTGGCTAGAAGATTCCTGAATAGAACCTCTCCAACACCCTGAACCATTTTGAGCGCAATCCAGTACTTCCATTCTTCCATGGCGGTATTAAGTTTTAACCTTGCATTCTGGTTAAAGTCAAGAAGGTGTATAATTATCTAAGCTTTCTTTCAAAACTTTCAATCTTTCCTTCCATGGTGTAGGGCTTGTCTCTCCTATCGCTAATTCTAAGGATTGTGCTTATTCTCAGGACACCTTTTTGGTAAAGCCCTTCATGGCATCTTTTGATAAGCGGCATAATCTCATCCCACTCGCCTTCGAAGTTGGTTCCCATTGAGTGTGGTTTGTATTTCAAGCTACTCTCCTGAATAATCTTCGTAACCTCCGCTATATACTCTGAAAGCGAGGTTCCGACACCTATTGGGATTACACTAAGCTCAACGATCATGACTTTTCCCTCCCATACATTCTATAAAAAATATAGAGTTCATACTGTCTTAAAGTAGCTATTTTAACCTGATAATTCACTATAGCTGCAGGTTTATTAGTGGTAGCGTCATCCCTTATGTGTAGAGACGCCATTAATGGCGTCTCTCGTGCGCTTCTGTTATTCCGACAAAGATTATTGCTTGGTTATTTTGCAAACTTAGGTAAGAACATTTTCCGATTTAACGGTATTATGCTTAAATAATCTTCCCTGATAGGTATTTCTTTTTTCAAGCTCTTTCTCTATTCCGCTCATAATCTCAAGATGTGTCTTATTCCATTTCGGTTCTATTAAAAGATCATGCGGGGTATCGGTAAAGAATCTCTCTATAATGACTTTAGGGGATAAACGTTCTATAAAATGCGAGATAAATTCAAGGTACTCTTCATAATTAAATAGCCTGAATGGCTCCTTTGCGTACATTCTGGCAAGAGGTGTGTTTTTTACGATATGTAGATTGTGAATCTTAAGAAAATTAATCTCCAATCTTGAAATCTCTTCAGCCATCCTAACCATTTCGTCATTAGTCTCTGTAGGAAACCCAACAATTATATGAGCTCCTATATGGATTCCCCTATCTTTCGTCATTCTGATTGCACCAAGGATAGATTTATAGTTATGTCCTCTATTTATATACTCTAGGGTCTTATCATATATTGACTCGATCCCGTACTCTAACGTAACGAACCGGTCTTTAGCCAAGTTCTCAAATAACCTAATCTTCTCCTCGTCAACGCAGTCTGACCTGGTACCTACAGCTAGTCCAACGACGTCTTCATGATCTAGGGCCTCTCTATAGAACTCCTCTAATTTCTCGATTTTCTCATAAGTGTTTGTGTAGGCTTGAAAATATATAATGAACTTTTGAGCCTTGAATCTCTTCTTTAAGTATTCCATTCCGGTTTTAATCTGGTCTTTGAGAGGAACACGGGAGCGGGCATATGAGGGGACAAAGCTATCGTTATTGCAATAAACACAGCCCCCGATAGCTACGGAACCGTCTCTATTTGGGCACGTGAATCCAACATCAACAGAAACCTTCTGTACCCTGAAACCAAATTTTTCTTTTAGGTAAGTGCTATAAGAACTGTAACGCGGATCCATATGGTTTCCTTATAAATGTAATTAGTTAGCTACAAATGAACACAAATTTACGCCAATAAATTCATGCATTATTCATCTTGTATCCTGCATCCTGCTTATTTCATTAATGTCCGTGGCTAAATAGTTTCATAACTCAGCCGAGGGGCAGAGGTCGTTAATCTTACAGCTTTTACACAAAGGCTTCCTTGCATGACACACTTTACGGCCATGATCGCTAAGGGCATGAGAAAAGTAGGTCCATTCTTCCTTAGGCAATAATTCCATCATATCTGCCTCTATCTTATCTGGGTCGGTTTTGGAGGAGAGCCCGATCCTATTTGCTAGCCTTTTAACATGTGTATCAACGATGATCCCAGGAATACCATAGGCGTTTCCTAATACGACATTGGCTGTTTTCCTTCCAACCCCGTCAAGCTCTGTTAGGCTTTCCATTGATGCAGGCACCTTACCGTTGTATCGTTGATCTATGACTCTGCAACTATTTATTACCGCCTTCGCTTTATTTCTAAAGAACCCTGTTGAGCGAACATCATCTTCTAATTCTTCTTGGTGTGCGTTTGCGTAATCATTGGCTGTTCTATATTTCTTGAAAAGCCCCTTCGTTACTTGATTTACCCTCTCGTCTGTGCACTGAGCGGAGAGAATCGTTGCCACAAGAAGCTCTAATGGTGTTTTGAAATCTAGATGACACTTGGGATTAGGGTATTCCTTACGAAACCTTGAAATTATGCTTTGTACCCTTTTCTTTTTGGAGTTTAAATCCTCATACTGAAAGTTTATTTTTTCTTTTTTCAATGCCTCAAACTCCATTTTCGTGCGATTTTTTACATATAAGCACTAACTATGCAAATAACTAAAGTACAAATGATACAATATTGTACTACCAGTGTTTATAATGGGCAATTATTATACTATTTTGATATTTGTGGTAGGACAGGAAAACGTAAAAAGGGGATGGAGAAAATGAGACGAAGTGATCTAGATTTTCAGTATCATGGAAATATACTCAAAATTAAGTTTAAAGAATGTAAAGGATTAATGTTGATCTAGGTAAAGTTTATAGATTTGTCTTATTGCGTGATAATATATCACTTACTTATTTTCATTCCGCTACTACTTAGTAATTATTTTCTCAATCATCACACGAATAGAAGGTTTTTATTGGTCATTTTCAATTTTTTGTATATTATCTAAAGTGTGACCTATTAATTTCTTCCATTTATCTCGGACAGCTAAATATTCGTCTATCATAATATACTGTCCGTTTCTTTTCACACACCAGTTCCATTGCTTATAACTATCATCGAATTGCCCTTTTACAATTTTTGCCAATTCTTTCAAATAGTCTATTCCAATTTGCCTGTTGCCTAGTTGCTCAGTTTTGGTGACAATACCATAAAACCAAACCTCACCATTTTCTTGAACTGAGGCAAAGTTGTAGGTGTCATTTAGTGATTTAATATTTAAAGATATTCTTTTTCCTCTTCCTATTTTGGAAATGAGGCCATATTCATTTGACAAATCATTAACAAAAACTTCTAACTCACTTGCGGCCTCAATCCCTCTAGCAGTTGCCAAGCGTTCATAGAAATCTTTTTCTGAGATGGTTTTACTTTTTGGTATTACCCAATCTTTATCCGTTAGTTCTTCTAGTTTGTCAGAATCTTTGATTCTAATAAAAGTTCTTTCAAGTTCTTTGGTTTTAGCTAACACTCTAGGAGTAACAATCAGCTCATTATTGTGAGGATTTTTGAATATTGGAATCTCAATAAGAGACAGCGTAAAGCTTAATCCTCCATACCCTTGAATGTAAGCTATTAGATCTTCCATGTTTTCTCTGATGCCATCCCCGATGATAAGGAGTAAGAATCTACCCCTATTTAAGTTTGTTTGTACTCTATCAACAAATTCATCCTCTATAATGTCTGGGGAATAGCCCCGCAATATCTCATAGAGGGATACTTCCTTTGTTTTTCTTGATCTTAAACATTCTGATTCAAACTTTTGATAATCCCATTTTGCAATATCTTTAGCATAATCGAGGATCTGTCCTACCGCTTTTCTTCTAGCTTCTGGGTTTCTCCAAAGTTTAAATTCCGCAATGGTGATGAAACCCTCCTCATTTAAAAATAATAAATCACAAGAACCTGATTCTGTGTTTAATTCTCTACAAATAGTCACACTACCTGCGAATGACGGTTCTATCTCCTCAATTGGAAGAATGTTTGGATTTTCAAAACAGATAGTTTGAATCCAGTTCTCATCATAGCTTCCTTCCAGAAGAGGTACTTTTTCAAGTCTTATTGAATTTTCTCCCTGAATAGCCAGTGGTGTTGTATGTTGTTTCATACGTTCCTCTTTAGTGATAACAATATTTTTTGAATTACACTATGTGATGTTTTATAAGAAAGCAAACACAGACTTTCATCTCCAGATAGGTTTGTAATTTGGGTGGCGCTGGTTTAAAAAAAAGAGATGTGTTATAAAGAACATCTCTCCAACCAAAACTAATTACTATATTTTACTTGGCTGATATAAATTACTTAGGTTTAAGAGGTAACTAGTATTGAAGTAAGAAAATTCTTTAACTTTAGCCCTTTCGCGGCGCTGGAGTAAGTCCGGTTTTTCCTACGAAGTAGTCCTTATTCTTTGCTATAAAGCTCTTCCATTTATCCGGAAGCTCGTCTTCATGGTAGATAGCGTCCACGGGGCATGGGTCAACGCATGCGCCGCAGTCTATACATTCATCTGGGTGTATAAGAAGTTGGTCTTCTGTTTCATAAATACAATCTACAGGGCAAGCATCAACGCAGGCTCTATCCTTAACCCCTATGCACGGCTCTGCAATTATATAAGCCATTAACTTTACCTCCTTCTATCTTTAAGTTAATTATATATAAACAATGCTGGATATGTCAAGCTAATGAGGGGTTGTAAGCAAATCATCATTTTACTCTCTGACTCGCCTTTTCGATAATTGGTTGGAGTCTTTGAGCCAATGACGGTTCAAGTCTTATTGCATGGTTAAACTCATCTATTGCTTTTTTGAAGTATTCTTTAGCTCCCCTAAAATCGCTGGTTGCTCCCATGCCTGAAGGGTGCTCGACCTTGACCTCTCTTCCAGAGCCTATGGTATATAGTGCCTCTCCCATTGCGGCATGAGCCTCCGGAGAGTTAGGATTAATCCTAAGAGCCTCCTCTAATTCTCTAATTGCCCCTTCATAAAAACCGCTTTTTATGTAGAGTCCTCCCAGGCTTATGTGTGCGCTTATAAAACTCGGGTCTATCTTTAGAACCTCCTGATACTCGTTCATGGCTTCTTCCATTGTTTCGAAATCATCGTCTCTCTCTATCCTGGATTCATATATCTTTCCAAGGTAATAACGTGCATCTTTAAGATTCGGGTTTAAACTCAAAGCCCTTCTAAATTCAAGCTCTGCTTTAAGGTAATCCCCAGTGTTGTAAAGCTCTTTACCTGATTTGAATAAAGAATCGGCATCTTCAACTGGCTTTGTTTTTGCCGTTTCGTTAGCTTTGTCGTCTTTTTTCTTATTTAATACTGGGTCTAGTATGCCCATTTCTTTACACTCCGTTCTCAATGATGTAGAGACACGCCATGGCATGTCTCTACTCTATAAGAGAGACTGCTTATTTATTACCGCCTTGTACTTCTTGATGCTTCTCTTCCGACTGAGGAGAGGATAATCCTTCACCCTGAGATGGGGTGGCTCCTTGTCCGGATTCCGTGCTAATATCGGACTTTGTTTCTGTTTTAGTTGAGGGTTGACCTTCCTCTGGGACCGTAAGCCCTTGTGTTTGAGGTAATGACTTTGATTCATTTACGACGGAGGAGCTTATGTTCTTCGCCGAGAAATATCCCAGGGAAAGCGATGTAATTATGAAAAGAACAGCAAGAATCCTGGTGACTTTTGTGAGAAATGGAACGGCGCCACTCGCTCCAAAAATAGACTGGCTTGTTCCGCCAAATATGGTTCCTAAGTCGTCACCCTTTCCTGGCTGTAGAAGAACGGTGATTATAAGTAGAATACTTATTAATACGTGAAAACTTGTTAAGGATGTAATGATTATGTCCAATGTGGCATACCCCCTATTAACCTCGCAATTTTTGCAAAAGATTCAGCCCTTAGGCTTGCTCCGCCAATCAAAGCCCCGTCTATGTCGGGCGAGGAAATAAGCCCTTTTATATTCTCGGGTGTTACGCTACCGCCATAGAGGATCCTTATGTTATCTGCTATACCATTAAAAATCTTCCGTAGTGTTTCCCGAACAAAGCCGTGAACCGCCTCAGCCTCTTCGGGTGTAGCATTCTTTCCTGTACCAATTGCCCAAACCGGTTCATAAGCGATCGCTATACTGTTCGGGTCGGCTAGATTAAGGTTTTTAAGCCCCTTTTCTATCTGGCTTTTTATCACCTTCATCGTATACCCTTTTTCCCTTTCGTCAAGCTTCTCACCAACGCAGAGTATAGGAATAAGCCCTGCATTAATTGAGGCTTTAATCTTTCTCTCCACCATATTATCGTCTTCGCCCAGTATATCTCTCCTTTCAGAGTGTCCGATAATTACCCACTTGCACCCGGCTTCAATAAGCATATACGGAGAAATCTCACCTGTAAATGCTCCTGACGGCTCCCAAAAAACATTTTGACCGGCAAGCTGTATATTGGTTTTGTGTATGACCTTATATACAACGTCAAGTGAGGTATAAGGTGGTGCTACCACGATATCCACTTGATTTAGGTGGCTAAGAAGCTCAGATAGCCTTTGGGCGAGTTCTAATGCCTCTTTTTTAAGCATATTCATCTTCCAGTTTCCAATAACAAGCCTTTTTCTCATTTTAGTTTCTTTCTGAGGGCTTCAAGGGCTGGCAGCTTTTTTCCCTGAATGAATTCGAGGGCTGCTTTCCCGCCTATAGAAAGATAAGAGATACCACTAGAGGATTCTTCCTTTTTAATAGCTATAACTGTATCCCAACCTACTGCAAGACTAAACGCACCTGACTGAGATATAGCTTTAGCTATTTCTATAGTCCCTTTTCTAAAATCCTCGGCTTCGTAAACACCTAAGGGTCCATTCCAAAAGATGGTTTTTGCCTTAGATATCCTTAAGGCAAAATCGCTCATTGTTTTTGGACCTATATCGACTGAAGTAGCGTCCTTAGGGAACTCTCCATAAGAGCCAATGAATGAATTCGAGTAGTTACTCAAATCACCTCTTATAAGCACAGCATCTTCGGAAAGAACAACTCTAATATCTCGGACGCTGGCTGAGGATATAAGCTTTGCCGCACTATATAGGGCGATCTGATCCACCACCGACCTTCCTACTTCTTTTCCAAGGGCTTTCAAAAAAGTATTTGAGACCACTCCACCGATTAGCATCGTATCAACTCTATCTAAAAAGCTTTCCATTATTGGAATTTTCTCAGATGCACTCCGACCCCCGAATATCGCCACAAATGGATGCTCGGCGTTTTCAATCAATCGGGTCAGATTTTCCATCTCCTTTTTGAACCTTAGCCCTATGCAAGCAGCCTCGATATAATCCAATATTCCAACCACCGATGCGTGTAACCTATGGGATACAGAAAATGCCTCGTTTACATAAATATCAGCTATTTCGGCGAGTCTTTTTGCAAATCTGGTGTCATTGTCTTCCTCTCCCCTATGGAACCTGAGATTCTCAAGAAGCATAACCCCTCCCGGGTAAAGGTCACCGGCTAGTTTCTTAACTCCATCTCCAATACAGTCATTTGGAAAGATTACTTCACAATTAAGAATCTCTGAGAGTTTTCTCCCTACCGGATTAAGCGTAAGCTTCGGGTTTAATTTCCCCCCCGGTCTTCCGAAGTGAGAGGCTATAATTACTCTTGCCTTTTCCTTTAGTGCATATTCTATAGTGGGCAGCGCCGCGAGGATTCTAGTATCATCGGCAATCTCCCCGCTTTTAGTAAGCGGTGTGTTGAAATCGGTTCTTATAAGAACCCTTTTTTCCTTTATATCTACTTCGTCAATGGAAACTAGCTTCATGATTTATTCATCTTACATTATTCATCTTGTATCCTGCACCATGTATCTTGCATCCTGCTTATATTCATTTGTTTTGATACGTGTCATTTAGTGGCTGAATGTTGCCTTTCTTCATATACTCGCTAAGTCTCTTTATTCCCTCTTCTATATCATCAATAGAGGTTGTATAAGAGAACCTAAGGTATCCCTCTCCTCCGTATCCGAAGTCGATTCCTGGAGTGACTGCCACATGAGACTTTTCAAGCATATCAAAGGCTAAGTCCTTAGACCTATCATTCAATCCCTTTGCGTTTACAAAAACATAGAATGCGCCCTTAGGCTCCGAGCGGATTTTAAATCCTAGGCTTCTAAGTCCTTTGATCATCTTCTTTCTTCTTTCACTGAATATTTTGACCATTTCATTCGCTTCCCGCTTTGCCTTTTTGATGGCTGCAATCCCTGCTCTTTGAACAAATGGGTTTGGTGAAATGAATAGATTTTGCTGAAGTTTTTGAACAGGGCGAATGAAATCATCCGGGACGACAAAATAACCAAGCCGCCACCCCGTCATCGAATATAGCTTTGAGAATCCGTTGACTGAAAACGCCTTATCGGTAAATTCATATATTGTGTGTTCTTTTCCTTCGTAGACAAGCCCGTGATAAATCTCATCGGAGATTATGCAAAACCCAAGCTCTGATATTTCCTTCATCACATTAGGCTCTAGCACTACCCCGGTCGGATTTGAAGGGGTATTTATCATAATGGCTTTTGTCTTTTTAGATACTGTTTTTTTGATGTTATCTATGTTGATCTGAAAACCCTCTTCTTCATAAATTCTCACACGTTTCGCCACTCCCCCGGCAATTTGTATAATCTGAGGGTAGCAGGAGTAGTGTGGGTCTGTAATTATAACCTCGTCTCCCCGCTCAAGAAGTGAAAGCATAGAGAGAAAAAGGGCAGGGGAGCTTCCGGATGTAATGACAACCCTATCGGGAGGAATACTGATCCCGTACTTTTCTCTATAGTCTTCCGCTATCGCTTCCCTTAGCTCTGGAATTCCCAGGCTCGAGGTGTATTTAGTGTCTCCAAGCCTGATGGCTTCAATAGCTTCGTCACAGATGATCTTAGGAGTGGGAAGGTCTGGTTCTCCGATCTCGAAGTGGATGACCTTATTGCCTAGAGCTTCAATTTCTTTAGCCCTTTCTAAAACGTCCATTACAAAGAAAGGGGCAATTTCTTGAGAGAGCTTGGACGGCATGACATTTATTCTATGGGAAAAGGGTAGGGTTGTCTAGGAACTCCGGTAAC
>JAKEHC010000125.1 GCA_022615255.1 Candidatus Dadabacteria bacterium
ATCGAGTCTCTTATATCAAATGGGCAATTTAAGGAAATTCTAGAAACTATTTTAACATCAAAGGGCCTTAACTACGCCGATGCCCCTAAAGGGCTTATAAAGTTTCATAAATACGCTGGGCGGTCTCGCACACCATTTGAAGAACATCTTATTGTCGCAGGACTCTATAAGCAGGATAAAAACAGGGTTAGTCGTGTACATTTTACAGTATCTCCTAATCACTTAGAAGCGATAAAAGAACATTTAGCGAAATTCCTAAGCCAATACGAGGATTCGGGAGTTATATATGATATAACCTTTTCCACTCAAAAGTCTTCAACAGATACTATCGCTGTTGGTCTGGATAATAAGCCCTTTCGAGATAAGGAAGGGAGGCTCGTATTCCGACCTGGAGGGCATGGGGCTTTATTAGAAAATCTTAACGACATTAAAGGAGATATTGTATTCATAAAGAATATAGATAACGTAGTTCCGGATAAATTAAAGCAAGAGCTTAAAACTTATACTAAGGCAATTGGGGGGTATTTAGTAAATTTGCAAAATGATATATTCGGTTATCTAGAAAGGTTATCAAGTAGAGATGTTGATGAGCGACTGCTGAAAGAGATGTTTGAATTCACTCGTCAGACATTCTCTATTATTCCACCGAAAGACGTGGAGCGGGGTTCAAAAGACGATAAGATTAATTTTCTCTTTTCAAGACTGAACAGGCCGCTCAGGGTTTGCGGGATGGTTAAAAACGAGGGTGAATACGGAGGTGCCCCGTTTTGGGTAAGGCATGAAGATAATACCTTATCATTACAAATAGTGGAGTCATCTCAAGTTGATATGGAATCAGACGAACAGCGAGCTATTTGGGAATCTGCTACCCATTTTAATCCGGTTGATTTGGTGTGTGGGGTTCGTGATTACCTAGGAAAACCGTTTAACCTTCTGGATTATTCTGACCCTAACGCAGGATTTATATCAATTAAATCTCACGATGGGAAAGAGCTTAAGGCTCTCGAAATGCCGGGATTATGGAACGGAGGCATGGCTAAATGGAATACAGTCTTTGTCGACGTTCCTAGAATCGTATTTAATCCTGTAAAAACGGTAATGGATTTGCTAAAAGCAGAGCACCAAGCTTAAGGCTTACAACACCTTGAGATGGGGTATCTCCTCGCCTTTTGTATCTCGCTTCATGAATGATGCCCCCACCGCAAGATAGTCATATCCCTTGTCAACCAGCTCCTGGAAATCAGGGATCATGCGTCTTCCGTCTATTATCATATACGGCGGGTTAACTACGCTTTCTATGGTGCCTGAGAGCCCTCGGAATTCATCGCAGTCGGAGGATATAAACAAAGCATGAGACCCTTCAAGTGCTTCCTTCGGGGTCTGACAGTAAACTATTTTTTCAAAAAGGATGTTCTTTGACGGGCTAAAAACGGCTTTAGCCGCCTCGTTGGCTAAAGGGTCATATGCCTTTATCCTGGCTACACCCTTTCCAAGGAGTGATTCTATGACCCTGATGGAGGAGGCGTCGCGCATGTCGTTGGTCTGCTTTTTAAAGGCGAGCCCGAGTACTGCAACCGTCTTGTTATTAAACTCAAACCCGGCTTCGGTAATAGCCCTTTCTACAAGGTACACCTTTTGATATTCATTAACTTCATAAGAAGCCTCCAGCATCTTGGTATTGACATCTAGGCGCCTTAGTTGATAAATAAGAGAGCGAATATCCTTTCCAAAACAACTTCCGCCGGCACCGTTGCTCACAAACGACCCCCATGTGCTTATCCTTTCATCCGCCGTTACCCCCAGTCTCAAGTCGTCAATCTTTACATTAGGGAACTTCTCCCCGATCTTTGCCCCTACGCCGTTCCAGAAAGAGATATATGTAAGAAGCATCGTATTGGCAACATATTTTATAGACTCAGCCGTCTCAGGCGTCGTCTCTATATACTTTATCCTGACATGATTAACATGCTGGGAATATACACGGCGAAGTATCTTAAAATCCTCCTCGTAGTCGCAACCTACTACAACTCGATCAGGCCTTCGCGCCAGGTCTACTGCTGCCCCTTCAGCTAAAAATTCGGGATTGGATGCGATACCGAAGTTTGGCACCTTATATAGGGATAGAATTCTCTGAAGGTGCCTAGTTGTTCCGATGGGAAGTGTGCTTTTGTTTACTATAACAACCCTTCGCTTGTCCCTTCGCCTAGCAAGAACCTGTGCCATGTGTTCAATGGCTGTGTTGTAAATGCCGAGATCTGATGAACCATCTAGATTGGGAGGTGTAGGCAAACATAAGAAGATTACATCCGTGCCTTCCGCAATTGATTCAAAATCGGTAGAGAAGAATAAGTACCTGCCTAACGTCTCCCTTATTATGTTGCTGAGACCGGGTTCATTAACGTGTTTTTCAATATTTTCAGCCCTACCAGTTGAAAAGTCATTAATCTTTTCAAGGTCGTTATCATACGCATATACTTCATGACCGTATTCTGAGCAGACCGCAGCGTGTACTAACCCAACATAACCCGTTCCTATAACTATGATTTTCATAAAACCCTCCTTTTAATCTTCTGCCATTGTCTCCATATGTAAACTAGTATCTCCATTTAAGCCTATCAAGATACCATTTGGTTGTATTTTTTCCAATTGTTTATTTTAAGGGAGTTAAGTCTAACCTACCAAAATCATCCTCAAAACGAACAATGTCATCCTCTTCTAAGTAATCACCGATTTGTACCTCAATTATTTCAAGTGGAATCTCACCTATGTTTTCAATACGATGGACATTTTTTTGAGGTATATATGTTGACTGGTTCTCATCCAGGATTAAAGTGAGATCGCCATTAATTACCTTGGCAGTGCCTTTAGCTACAATCCAATGTTCGCATCTACGGTTATGCATCTGAAGAGACAGCCTCGTGCCAGGATTCACAACTATCCTCTTTACCTTAGTATTATCCTTTTGCTCTAACACCACATAGTAACCCCATGGACGGTTAACCTTTATATGTGTTCGATATTCCCTACGCCCCTTGACCGCAAGGTCGTTAACCATGGATTTAATGCCGCTGCTTTTATCCAAGTCTGATACCAAAATAGCGTCGGCAGTTTCGACTACGGCAATATTTCTAAGGGAATTAGCCACTATAAGCCTTCCTTCGCTTTTAATGAGAGAGCCGCTTGTATCGCTGGAAACGACATCGCCCTCTATAACGTTGTTATCCTTGTCCTTTGGGAGAAAATCATAAAGGGACTTCCAGGAACCAAGGTCGCTCCATCCAATATCAGAAGGAATAATGGCACCCCTGTGTGTCCTCTCCATTATAGCGTAGTCGAATGAAATGGCTGGTAGTTTTTTATATTCCTCCTCAGATGAAATGCTGACGTTTGAAACCATACCTCTAATATTTTTTAGAAGAGTGGGTTCATATGCCTCAAACTCTTTAAGGATGAGAGAGGCTCTGAAAGCAAACATACCGCTATTCCAAAAAAAGTTTCCCTTTTTTATATACTCCTCTGCAGTTTTTTCATCCGGTTTTTCAACAAACCTCTTAATAGAAAAAGCGCATTCATTTACCCTATCTCCCCCCTCTATGTACCCATAACCGGTTTCCGGATAAGTTGGCTTTATGCCCAGTGTTACAATAAAATCCTCCCTTGCAAGATTAACAGCTTCCATTACTTTTTTGTGGAACTCTGATAAGTTTGATACCACATGATCGGAAGGAAGGACCAGCACTATAGCGTCTTTGTTCTCTTTCAATATGTTTAGGGTGGCTAAAAGAATGGCTGGAGCAGTATTCCGTCCGTAAGGCTCGGTGATAATCTTATCCTCGGGTGATATGGATAAGCCTTCTATATGCCTTTTGATTTCGTGATAGTGAGACTCTCCACATACGATTCTTAATTTGTCTAAATCAATTATAGGAAGGAGTCTCTTGATTGTAATCTGAATCAACGAATCAGAACCGTCAAGACTGACAAATTGTTTCGGAAAAAGCTCCCTTGACAGGGGCCATAAACGTGTGCCGGCACCCCCCGCAAGCAAAACAGTGAAGACTTTAATTTCATTATCCACCACTACTATATTTACCTTTTAACCATGCAGTAACTGCTTCAACACCTATAATGAATCTTAAAGCGAAACCTATCATCTTATCTAATTCGATAATCCAATATCTTACTCCAGAGCTTCAACATCATTCACGTCTATCTCTACTGAGATCGAACGCTTTATTAACTCGATTGAGATAAGAAGTTTGTACTTTCCTACCCTTTCTATTATTTTTCCTGTTATCCCCTGCAAGGGACCATTTATCACTACTACCCTTGTTCTAGACCTGAGATAAGGATAAGGGTCGTACTTTAAGCCGCTCTTTAGTAGGGTTTTTACTGAATCTACCTCCACATCAGGTATTGGGATAGGTGTCCCATTAGTACCTAAGACCTTTACAACCCCCTTTGAGGCTACGACCTTTGTAAAGTCATCAGACAAATTAAATCGTGTAAATAGATACCCCGGGAATAAAGGGGATTCAATCTTCTTTTTCCTGTCTTTCCAGTGACTTAGATATACCCTTATTGGAAGGAAGGTCTCCAAACCTTTACCCTTTAGGAGTTCATAAACAATCTTTTCGTGCCTGCTTCTTGTATATATAGCATACCACCTTTTACCCTCTTCTTTGTCAAAAATGGTAATTTGAGAGGGCATCATGTAGGAATTAGAAGGCTTATCAATAATCTTCTCTCTATAGAAAACTCCCATATTTAAGCTTCCTTAGCCTGTTTAAGTATTAATAGACTATTAACTTCCTTTCCGCCCCACCCTACGTCTATCCTAATATCTTTCATTATATAACAAATAGCGAGATCAAAATAATTAAAAACTATTATGCATTAGGCTCTAAAGATCGTCAATACAACACACTTTCTTAAATAAAGTATAAATCAAGATATTTAATAGAGGAAAATATATTCGCATTCATCATACTGGATTCATCATGCTGTATCTTATTGACTTTTAGCGCTAATGGAGATAGATTAAATTACCCAGATAGAACTCCAAAGGAGGTAAAAGGATATGAAAAGAGCAACTGCAATGTTTGTTGCATTAGTAATGTTCCTATCCGTTTCAATGATGGCTGGTTGTGAAGGTGGCCGAATTAAGGCAGAATACGAAAAACTTAAAGCGGAAGCCGAACAACTTATGAAAGACAAATCGGACCTTGAGAAGCAGATAGAAGATCTCACTAATCAACTTAACACCTTAAGAACTGAGAATGAACAGCTTAAGAGCCAGCTTTCGGCAATGCAGCCTAGTCCCGCTCCAGAAGGGTCACCGCCAGCTGAGGAAATGGATGAATAGGGCTTTTGTTAAATTAAGATCGGGAAATAGTTTTTACTTCAAGTATACGATCAAGTCGAAAGCTGCACCTTTCTTTTCTACGGTGACAGAAAGCTAAAAGATAGGTGTAGCTCCCACTCACGCTTACCTCTATAGGCTCGATAATCCTTGTAGTGGTGGTATCGGTATAAGCTGAGAGGTATTTTATCCGGAGTTTACCCTTAATTCTAAGTGCCTCTTCGATAACTGGTGAAAGCACTAGCCTACTTGATTTTTCGAATGTAACCGGACCCCCCTGTAGTTTGAGCATATCCTTCAATCGCTTAATTCTTATACCCCTTCTATCCAAATCCAGAAGGAAATAATCAAAAACCTGCTTCGTTATTCTCACATCACCAAAAGCCCTGTGTTCACCGATAACCGAAATCCCCAGATGTCTCGCAATTCTTCCAAGACCATTACTGGGAAAACTATAATATCTCCTTGCAATGGCTAGTGTGTCGATCACCTCATTGTCAGGAGGCATAAGTTGTATATTCGTACACTCCGCAAGCAAAAAACTCAGATCAAACGATGCGTTGTGAGCTACTATAACGCTCCCTTTCAGCGAATTTAGGACATCCCGAGCTATATCTCTAAAAAAGGGGGCATTTTTAACCATGTCATTTGTTATTCCATGTATGGACACGGCTTGAGGAGGTATGCTCCTTCCAGGATTTATGAGTGTTTCTAACTTATCTAAGACCCTACCCTCTTTTGTTTTGAGAATTGCTATTTCACATACTCTATCTCCGAAGTAAGCATCAAGCCCCGTAGTTTCAACATCTAGAAAAGCAAAAGTAACCTCTTGTAGATTGTTATAAAGCATGTTTTTTCTCCATTTACTTTTATCATAATATCACGAAAAGAAAAAGGAGTGCAAGTATAGTTGGAATTAAAAAGCCGATTTTGTAATTAAAAATACGATTTCAGATTATCAAGTATATAAGTATGGAGTAGGAAATATGGATCTAGCGATTTAGGATACTAACCTTGATAGTATGTCTCTTCCTCCCTCATTAAGGATTCGTAGCGCAAGCTCCTTTCCAAGAGATTCATGGATTTCTAATGAGCCTTCAACCTCTTCCTTAATTATCTCACTGCCATCCGGAGAGGCAATTAGGCCCATAATGTTAATCCTCTCTTCTTTAATCCTTGCATAACAGCCTACAGGAACCTGACAACCGCCCTCTAGGGTTGAAAGAAACGCCCTTTCAGTAAAGCCGCTAATGCTTGAGTCTTTATGGTTTATCTGAGAGAGCATTTCATTTATTTCTACATCATCTTCTCTACACTCAACTGCCAATATGCCCTGCCCGGGAGCAGGAAGAAGAACATCGGCAGGGAATATTTCAGTGACCTCATTTTTAAATCCCATTCTTTCCAAACCTGCCAATGCGAGAACCGCGGAATCTAGCCCCTCCCTTCTTACCTTCCTAAGTCGTGTATCAACATTTCCCCTTATTGGAACTATTTGAAGGTCGGAGCGGAGGTGTAGGAGCTGTGCCTGACGCCTAAGGCTGCTCGTCCCTACCTTAGCCCCTTTTGGAAGTTCATAGAATTTGGCATCAGAGCTTGATACTAGCGCATCTCTAGGGTCATGTCTCTCTGCTACCGCGCCTATCGTAAGCCCCCTGGGTAAGGGGGTCGGGAGATCTTTCATGCTATGGACAGCTATGTCAATTTCTTCTCTAACGAGCGCATCTTCTATCTCTTTAACAAATACGCCTTTTCCCCCGATCTTGGAAAGCGGTGAGTCCAGGATTTTATCGCCTGTAGTTCGGATTATATGTAACTCTATCTTTATCTCTGGGAACTTAGCCTCGATAAGGCTTTTAATAAGCTCTACTTGCACGAGGGCAAGAGGGCTCCCCCTACTCCCAATCCTTAGTGCTTGCCTCATCCTGATCTTCTTCTAATGATTCATACTCACCATCTAGCTCGAAAAGCCTTTTAATTGTATCTACATAAAGAGACCCAAGTGAAGTAGAGTTCTCCCGCTTTAGTTTAGTTACAGGGTTATGAAGAATCTTCCCTACGATTCCCGAAGCCAAGCTTTCAATTATCTTCTTCTCTCTTTCAGATAAACCCGATAACCTGCGAAGCGCCTTTCCTACCTCGGCTTCTTTAATCTCATCAAATCTCTTCTTGAGGGATATTATTGCAGGAACGACGTTCAACCCGTTAATCCACTTTTGAAAATCCTCCTCTCCTTGAAGAACGATCTCTTCTGCTCTTTTTGCGTGCTCACGTCTTGTTTTCAAATTCTCATCAAGCACGCCATTCAAGTCATCAATATCGTAAAGATAAATGTTTGGAATATCTTCAACCCTAGGGTCAACATCCCGCGGCACAGCAATGTCTATCATAAACATAGGCTCGTTTTTTCTAAGCTTGAGAGCCTCGCGCACGTGGTGAGGTCTAATGATATAATCAGAAGAGCCTGTGGCAGTAATGACAATATCTACATTTCTCAAGAAATAATGAACCTCTTCGATTCTTATTGCCTTCCCTTTGAGCTTATAGGCAAGTGACTCAGCGCTTTCAAATGTTCGATTCGCAATTACCAAATCCTTTATACTAGCGGCAACAAGATGTTTAGCCGCTAGCTCTGCCATATCACCTGTGCCAATAACCATTACGGTTCTCTTTGAAAGGTCGTCAAAAATCCTTTTCGCAAGCTCAACTGCTGCGTAGCTTATAGATACTGCCTGACTGCCGATTTTGGTCTCAGCCCTGACTTTCTTTGCGACAAAAAAAGCGCTATGAAAAAGTCGGTTAAGGATAAGCCTAGATGTGCGGGTTACATGAGCAGCCCTGTAAGCCTCTTTTACCTGACCCAGAATCTGTGGCTCTCCAATCACCATAGAGTCTAGACTGGATGCCACCCTAAAAAGATGCTTAACGGCAGTTTGATCAAGCATAGAGTAAAGATAGGGAGAGAAGGAATCCAAGGAAACACTATGGAACTCGGAAAGGAATCTCTTAATATCTTCCACACATTCTTGAGCATTTTGAGATACGGCATAAACCTCTACACGATTGCATGTAGAGAGTATTAAGCACTCCTCAACATTATTTTTTTCCGATAATTTGG
>JAKEHC010000017.1 GCA_022615255.1 Candidatus Dadabacteria bacterium
GGAAGAAGGGCTGGGACGGATGGGTGTGAAAGAGCCGCTGAGTATATTGCTTCTCATTTTGAGAAATCGGTACTTAAACCCCTTGGCGACGGTGGAACTTATTTTCAGAATTTTTCTTTTACGTCGGGCGTAAAGCTCGGAAACCCGAACTCAATGACCTTTGAGATAGGTGAAGAAAAGTTGGAGCTTAAAGTAGAAAAGGATTTTCTTCCTCTCAGTTTTTCAAATGATGGAGAGATTAAAGAAGAATTGGTTTTCGCAGGTTATGGCATAAGCTCGGATCAGCTCGACTACGACGATTACACAGGGATAGATGTGAAGGACAAAATAGTATTAGTCTTACGCTATACGCCGGAGGGCAAGAATCGTAAAAGCCCTTTTTACAGGTATTCATCACTCCGGTATAAGGCTATAAACGCAAGAGAAAAGGGTGCAAAGGGAATAATATTTACAACGCCCTTATTTCAGGATGAAGAAGAGAGTTTAGGCGGGTTGAGATTGGACCGTTCTTTTGCTGATTCCGGTATTCATGCAATAATCCTAAAAAGAAAAATAGCTCAAGAGATTTTGAGAGGTTCCGAAAAGGATTTGAAAACCTTAGAACAGAGGCTAGCCGCTAAAAAAAACGCGTCATTTCCTATGTCAGATGTGAAAGTGGATATAGAAACCAATCTTGTCCGTGAAAAAAGTTCTACTGCAAACGTTATAGGTTACATTGAGGGTTCTGATCAATCACTCAAGGATGAGCTGATAATCATCGGAGCCCATTATGACCATGTCGGTCTGGGTGAAGGCGGTGTATCTAGAGGGAACAATAAAACTGATAAGAATAAGGTTCACAACGGCGCTGATGACAACGCCTCTGGCACTGCCGGGCTTCTGGAGCTCGCCGAGTATTTTTCTAAACAAAGAGCTTCTCTTAAAAGGAGTCTTCTCTTTATAGCCTTCGGAGCCGAGGAGTTGGGACTAATAGGTTCTTCCTACTACATTAAATATCCCAAGGTACCTTTGAGTAATACAATAGCGATGATTAATATGGACATGATAGGAAGATTGAGAGACGATAAACTAACAGTTTTTGGAGCTGGTTCATCCCCTCAGTGGAAACCCCTTCTTGAATCCTTTAATTCTAACCTTGGCTTAGTCTTAAAAACGAAGGATTCCGGTTTTGTGCCAAGTGACCAAAGCGTATTTTACGCAAACGATATACCTGTGCTTCATTTTTTTACTGGGGTGCACGATGATTACCATGCCCCCGGTGACGATTGGCAAAAGATAAACTCAGAGGGAGAAAGAAGAGTTCTACTGCTTGTTTCTGATTTAATCGAAACGTTGGACGAAAGACCGATTAAGATAGCTTTCTCGAAGGCTAAGGAAGAAGAGAGAGCTCCTTCTCAGTTTAATGTCTATGTTGGAACAATCCCGGATTACTCGGACGAGGGAGAGGGGGTAACACTTATTGGTGTAACAGAGGGGAGCCCTGCTGAAAAAGTTGGTCTAAAGGGGAGAGACACTATAATAGAATTTGGGGGGAAGACTGTAAAAAACATATATGATTACGTATACGCTTTGGGAGAGGCGGATGCAGAGGTTCCGATCGAGATAGTTATATTAAGGGAGGGCAAACGAATCAAGTTAAACATCGTTCCAGAGTCGAGAAGGGATAAAATTAATTAGAATTGTAAGAAATTAAGCTGTGGAGATGTTTGTATGCCTCGGATTGACCTGTTTAAGTTCATCATTGCCTCAGTAATTTTGCACGTCGTAGCTTTCTCCATCTGGGCATTCGTCTGGAAGCCTTATGAAACAATTACTGAACCCCAGTTAATTAATTTTGGTGTGTTAGGCCCCTTCACAAATGGCGTTGACGGAGCTAAAGGCGTTCGAGAACCACATCAAATGGTGGAATCAAAGCTGGATAATAGAGTCGTAAAATCTGTCAGTAAGAAAAATGAAGAATATAAAATTACAAAAAAACAGGAGATGAAAAGTCAGCCTAATAAATCGGTTACCGAACTAGGTGGAGTTAATGGGAGCTATAATACGATTAATGAGCAAAAAGAGGTAATTTATGATGGTTTAACGGCTGGTATTGGGTCATTCGAGGATGGCAGTAATATGGGATATGAGGGTTCTATGCCTGGTGTTGGTGGGTCCGGGCAAGGGATCGAAGTGGGTTATCCGAACTATAAAATAAATCCAAAGCCTAGTTACCCGATGATTGCGAGAAGAAACGGGTATGAGGGGACAGTGCTTCTCCGGGTCTGGGTGCTTGAGAGTGGTAAGGTGGGTAAGATCGAAGTAGAGAAATCCTCTGGTTATGAAATACTTGATAACTCAGCTCTTAAAGCTGTAAGAGACTGGATATTTATGCCTGGCAAAAGAAATGGAGTAGCGATCACTAGCTGGGTCACCGTGCCGATTAAGTTTCAACTGAGTAGCGGATGAGTTTCTCGCTTTTGGCTATTCCTTATCTTAAGGTATTGCAGGTACGACTTTAATCTCGCCCATCATTGAATTATGTCTTTTGCAGAAATATGGGTAGGTGCCTGGCTTATCGAATGTAAATGTGAAGGTCTGTCCCTCTGTAAAAAAATCGGAATCAAAAGCTCCGCCAAGTTTGTCAGGCGTTCCATTAGTCACACTGTGTTCTATAGCATCGGAATTCGTCCATACCACGGTAGTCCCAACTGGTATCTCAACCATGTCTGGTTTGAAGCTGAATAATTTTATGTCAATATTTTCAGTTTCTGTTTTAGACGATTGTGATTCAGCATTTGTGATTCCATCACGGTATAAATCGAGTCCAAAAATAAAAAGGAATATCAGTATTAATAAAGAGAATGACTCAAGCACAATCTTCATATATGCCTCCTAAAATAGGACAAGAGGTCCCAAGAGGGGAGCCTCCTGTCATAATATACATTCTTACAGTACGCCTTAAATTATCTTTGGGCGAACTTATTAGGGAACTGGTTGACAATAGCCTGAGCGAGCGGGTCGGCAATCATTTGCATATGGCCCGCCGCCGTCCTTATCTCAGAATCCGCCTTTGCCCAATTCTTTGCTGCTTGAGCATCTACTACCGCCTTTAGTGTAAGAACGTGGGTCTTTACAAGCTCAGCCACAACATTTGTAGGATGAGACGGACTCGCAGAGTGTATAAATGCACCAAAGTCCTTGGTGTATTGTACTAAATCCGCTACTGCCTTTTCCTGCTTAGCCTTATCATTTGCCGCTACGCCTACTGTGTAGTCAACAAAAAACCCAATATGCTTCCTCCACAAAGGCAAAAATGCCTTTTCCGCATCCAGACCGTAAACGGAGCCAACAGCCTTTGAAAGGTCTACCGAATTGGCATCGAGAGATCCGGCTGCTGCCTGAAACTCCGCATTCCTTTCGCCAAGGGCGGCGTCTGTAGCTGCGGCGGCTAGAAACACATGCTCTCGAAGTAACGAGTTGAGTGCTAACCGTAAGTCAGAAGCCTTTGAGAAGGAGCCATCTGTCATATGATCTCCT
This sequence comes from Candidatus Dadabacteria bacterium, assembly GCA_022615255.1. GTDB lineage: Bacteria > Desulfobacterota_D > UBA1144 > Nemesobacterales > CSP1-2 > CSP1-2. The sequence goes on from JAKEHC010000017.1 coordinate 3,520, forward strand.
CCTGCAAAGCTTTTACTGCCTATGGATAGTGAGAGGGCTAAAGCCAGCATCAGAAATAGGGTGAGAAATGATTTATGTCTCATTTTGTTAATTCCTCCTTGTTTTGGTTTTGCTTAATATATACGGTAGGGCCTAGCTGTTTGGATTAAAAGAATAGTTTTATCGGTCTACAAATATACTTATGCTAGGTGTTTGTAAACCTAGCATTGCCATAGGGTTTTAGTTAATCTCAGGTTTATATAAGTTCTCATGTTTCCTATATGTTAGGTGAATTCTAAAGTTGTTATGAACGCTATAAGTTCGGCTTAATTAATCTACTTTTAAACAATATCCTGAAATCCTTCGTAAAAATGTTTAAAATAAGTTTTTTTGTAGAGACGCCATTAATGGCGTCTCTACATGAGGAATGGTAATATTCCCCTCTATAAGCAAGGGAAATAGAGTGTAATAATGATACATGTAAGGGATAGGAAAAATATTATAAATCTTCCCGGAAGCTCAAGAGGGGCTAGATAATCAATGGACGCATTCTTCCCCTAGGTGCTTCATGCGCTTCGGGTTTTAAAGGGCGCGGAGGGCATGAAACAAAATAAAGTAGGGGACGGCATGTCTTACTCCTACTGTGTAGAGCGATAGGGAGAATAAGAACCTGCGGTCTCCGGGTCGCCGTGAGCCTTTGTGACGTAATCATGGAAATGCTTGTGTAAGACAAGAAGGGATAAAGCCCCGACAAACCTCTGCGAGCTCACACCGCCTTTAAGTGTGTCTATTAAAGACGATATAAAAAAACGCCTCCTCTTTGTATCCTTTGTAATCAAGTAATATCGAAGTACGTTTTTGATTACCTTGAAAAGCACTGGGGAAAGGTAAGGTTTATTCTGAGTATGTAGAAATCCAGGCGTGTATGGCTTATTTAATGTCAGTCCGTGCCTCCCTCCGTTTATAGAAAAGTTGTTTATCAGGGTCAAAAGCCGCTGGGAGTAATTATCATATGAATAAAGAGCCCGAATGAGCCAGTTATAGCCATATCGGAGTTCTTCAAGGGTCATCTGCTTGGGAATGAAATTTATATCGCTTGCTCCATGGCCCCGAAAATCTTCGTATACATAATCGAGCAGGCGATCCTCTTTCTTTAGCCTTTCGTAAAGTGGCGTGTTCTCTAGAGCGACTAATGTGCCTACCGTAGTAAAGGGAATCCCTGCCTCTGTTAGGAAATCGAACTCCTCCTGGAATATGTCTTTATCGTCGCTATCAAATCCTACAATCATCCCGGCTACGACAATCATGCCGTATGACTGTATCCTTCTTATATTCTCCAGGAGCGACCCGCGTGTATTCACCAGTTTTTTTGTTTCTACCAGGCTTGTTTTCCTCGGGGATTCCACCCCTACAAACACACGATCGAAGTTTGCAGTCTGCATCAATTCTAAGATCTCTTGCTTTTCTGCAAGGTTGATAGTCGCCTCGCAGGCGAAGCTCATCGGGAAGCCGTGTTCTTCACCGAATCTTTTAAGTCCAATAAGTAACTCTTTGGTGTATTTAGGACTACCTATAAAATTGGCGTCTGTGAATACGACTGAGCCAACGCCGAGCTCATACAGTTTTTCTATCTCAGCCAGAACCTGCTCAACCGATTTATTTCTTGGTACCCTTCCGTCTGTGATGATAATGTCGCAGAACTCGCATGTAAAAGGGCAGCCGCGCGTTGCCTGCACAGGAAACTCAAAATAATCTTCTACCCTCAAAAGGTCATATCGTGGGGAAGGTGAAGAGCGCATTGAAATCCTCTCTTCCTGCTTGTAGAGGTTTTTCTGGCGTCCCTTTTTATAATCGGCTAAAAACTCCTTCCAAATAATCTCTCCTTCTCCCTCGAGCACAACATCTACGTGGGGCATACATCTTTCAGGACAGAGGCTGGCGTAAGGACCACCCATAGAAACCGTTTTTCTCCGTCTTCTAAACTCCTCTGCAATCTCAAAAGCCCTTTTTGCCTGCACATTAAAGGCGGTTAAAGCAATAATGTCTGCGTCTGTCTCAAAGTTTATAGGCTCAATCTCCTCGTCCTGGATTTCGATTTCGAACTCAGATGGGGTGCAGGCGGCTATGGTTGCAAGACCCAGGGGTGCGAATGCCCCTCTTTTCCCAACTAGTGAGGCTACCCCGGTGAAGCTCCAAAGTGACTCCGGAAAAGTCGGATTGATAAAGGAAACCTTCATTCACTAAACCTCAGATGTGTAACAAAATCTTTTACTTAAAACTATTATATAGCAAATAAATTAATTAATCATCAATTTTAACACACACCGGCAGGTGGGGTTTTCTAACCCCGCTAAACCAGATAAGCATATCCTGAGCGTATCGAAGGGAATGTCTGATCTCATGCTTCGACAGGCATGCACGGCACAAAGTGAATGTCCCACCTTACAAGATTAGGAATGGTATAATTGAGAAGTAGAAGGGAGAGGGACTAGAAAGCACCACCTATCTTATGCCAAACTATGATGTTTTAACCTCAAAAATAGAACGAATTGTAGGCTCTGAAAACATTAAACACCCAGAAGAAGGATTTTCTGATTTTGGAATTGATGGCAAGGCTCCAAGACTCGTCGTCTACCCGGCTAGCCCGGACGAAATCTCAGCGATTTTGCGCGTCGCAAGTGAAGAAGGGGCTTCGATTTGCACAAGATCTCAGGGCACAAAAATTGATATAGGAAATATTCCTAAAAGCATGGATATCATGCTTTGCATGACTCGATTAGGGTGTATCCTAGAACATGACAGCGGAAACCTTACTGTCACGGTAGAGGCGGGTGTGAGACTATCCGAGTTGCAGAAAGCGCTCGGAGATAAAAGACAGTTCCTTCCGCTTGACCCAATGTTTAGCTCTGGTTGCTCGATAGGTGGAGTTTTAGCTTCAAATTCAAACGGACCCAGGAGATTAAGATATGGATCGGTAAGGGATTTACTAATCGGGTTGAAAGCTGTTCTTCCCACAGGAGAAAGGATCAGGGCTGGGGGAAAGGTCGTAAAGAACGTGGCGGGCTATGATATGTGCAAACTATTTGTTGGCTCCTTTGGAACTATCGGGATAATAATCGAAGCTACCTTTAAGCTCTATCCGCTACCGGAGGTGCAAAAAACGATTCTGCTCCCGCTTGAGAGCCCTTCTAAAGCATTCGAGCTAGTATCATCGCTTCTCGACTCTCTTGTACTCCCTTCTTCTATCGAGGTGTTGAATTACTCTACATTTAATACTTTATCGAGCAAGGCTGATTTATCATTTAGAGAAGGAGCGTGCTGTTTGGCTGTAAGGTTAGAGGGCTTTGAGGAATCAGTGCAAAGGGAGATTAGCGAGATTAGAAAAATGGGCATAGGGTACACCCGAATCCTTGAGGAGCCTGAGCAAGAGGAATTTTGGACTGTGCTATCGGACTTCTACCATAAATCGGGATCAAACTTTAGGTTTAAAGCGAGTGTTCCTATCTCAATCGCATCAAGCGTATTCAGTAAGGTAGAGGAGCATTCGAAAAATCTAGGATTTAGCATTAAGCTTATTTCTCATGCAGGGAACGGGATTGTTTACGGTTTTTTTTCAGCCGAAGAACTGGATAAGCTAATTCGATTTATAAATGAATTAGGTTCTTATACAGAGAAGACAGGCGGATACCTTGTGGTTGAGTCAGCTCCTACCGAGATTAAGGAAAAGATTAATATATGGGGTTATCTCCCGGGTGGTATAAAGATCATGCACAGTATCAAAGAAATATTTGACCCTAAAGGCATAATGAGTCCCGGAAGATTGTTTATGTAGGGGCACGGCATGCCGTGCCCCTGCTATTGCATGTTGTAAAATTACCGATCTTAGTAAATAATAATTTTATGGATAACCAGTTAATAGCAATAATAGACGACGAAGAGGATATAGTAGAACTTGTGAGTCATCATCTAAAAAGGGAGGGATTCAAGGTAAAGGAGTTCTATAATGGAAGGGATTTTCTTTCATATATAAGGGCTTTGCTTCCCGACCTTGTAATCCTTGACATAATGCTTCCGGGTGCTGATGGACTTGAAATCTGCAGGATGTTGAAAAATAACAGCCGCACATCATCCCTTCCGATAATTATGCTTACCGCAAAGGGAACGGAAGCTGATATTGTTGTAGGGCTTGAGCTCGGTGCAGACGACTACATAGTAAAACCCTTTAGCCCGCGCGAGCTTGTTGCCAGGGTAAAAACTATACTAAGGAGATCGAGAAAAGAGGATGAAGGGGACAAGCATATAAGGATCGGCCCTCTGACGATTGATTCAGAAAAATTTGAGGCTAGAATTGAGGGAAAGAAGGTGGAGCTAACAACAACTGAGTTTAAAATTCTTGAGGTGCTTGCAGAGGGAAGGGGAAGGGTATTCACACGGGACCAGTTGCTTAAGAAGAAAAGGATTTGGGGGGACGAAAAGCTGATCTACGATAGAACGATCGATGTTCATATAAAAAA
>JAKEHC010000126.1 GCA_022615255.1 Candidatus Dadabacteria bacterium
AATTCTAAAATCCGGCTTATATATATATCCGCTTTTTAGAATTTTAGGTTTATAGATAAATTTTATTTTTTACCCACTTGCTTGACATAGAATCAGCTTATTTTATTATGCCGTTCTGGACAAGCTCCTACATAAAACTTAATGGATCAACATCAATTGATACATTTATCCCACCTATCCCCTTAGCAGTGTGAAATACATTAATAAGTTGCTTAGAAAACTTGTGAAGTATATTCACATTTGCAGATTTAATTAACATATGCCACCTGAATCGGTTTCTTACCCTATAAATTGGAGAAGGAGAAGGTCCGAGGATTTGAATAACACTAATTGGAAATTTTGATAATAATCTTCTAGCGGTCACTCCAGCTTCCTTTGAGGTCTTAGAGGTTTCATATTCATCCTTACCCTCAAATTTTAAGTTAATAAGCTTTGAAAATGGCGGATACCCAAGTTCCTCACGGAGTTGTAACTCCTGATTTAAAAAGCTTATGCTATCTTGTTCTACTGCAAATCTAATACTAGGATGCTCAGGGTTATATGTTTGTACAATTACCTTTCCTGTATGGTCTCCTCTACCTGCCCTTCCCGCGACCTGAGTTATTAACTGAAACGTCCTCTCCCCTGCCCGAAAATCCGGTATGCCTAGAGCCAAATCAGCCAAGATCACACCCACTAGGGTCACTCCCGGAAGGTCATGCCCCTTTGCAACCATTTGAGTGCCAATGAGAACATCGATTTCACCCTTCTCCAATTTTCTATAAAGATCGAAGAGCTTAATTTTCCCACTTACTGTGTCCCTATCCATCCTGGCTACACTCGCCTCGGGAAGAATCCTCTTAATTTCCTCCTCTATTTTCTGTGTCCCCATACCAAGTTTTTTTAGGGTTCCACTGCAGTTTCTGCAACTCTTTAAAAACTTCTCTGAAATCCCACAGTAGTGACACATTAAAGAATCTTCTTTTATATGATACGTAAGGTTTATGCTACAGTTCGGGCATAAGAGACTCTTTCCACACCCCGGACAAACTATTAATGTTGAAAATCCACGCCTATTGAGAAAAAGTATGGTCTGCATTCTTGTCTTGTAATTCTCTATAATTCTTTCCTCTAGTCTCTTTGAAAATATCCCCCCACCCTCCCCCCTCATATCTACTACCTTCACATACGGAAGCATGCGGTTTTCAACCCTCAATGGAAGTGATATGTATGTGAATTTCTCTTTGAGGGCATTGGCATAAGATTCGACAGAAGGGGTTGCAGAGCCAAGCAAGACCACTCCATTTATCTTTTTTCCCAATACCAGTGCTAAATCCCTAGCATTGTAACGCGGGGACTCGTCTTGTTTATAGGATTGCTCGTGTTCTTCATCTACAACTACTATTCCTAAATTTCTAAATGGAGCAAATATCGCAGACCTTGCACCTATAATTATTTTGACATCCCCTCGTCTTGCCATACGCCAAGCATCAAACCTCTCACCATCGCTTAGAGCACTATGAATTACAGCTACTTTGTTACCAAACCTTCCCTTGAACCTCTTTACAAGCTGAGGCGTAAGTGAGATTTCAGGGACGAGGACTATTGCTTCTTTTCCAATTTTAATTACCTCTCCGATTACCCGCAAGTATACCTCAGTCTTACCGCTGCCGGTGACTCCGTGAAGAAGAAATGCTGAAAACCTTCCTCTTCCTATAGCCTCCCTTATCCTCTCAAATGCCCTCTCCTGGTCAGGGGTGAGATAAGGTGGCTTGTCTTCTTGTATTGTTATTTCTGAAAATGGGTCTCTCGTGACCTCATGATATTCCACAATTATATACCCTTTACTCTCCAACCACTTTATGTGGCGGCTTACGTCTCCAAACATCTCTTTTATGTTTGAGTAAGGCACCCTTCCATGCTCGATTACATAATTAAGAATCTGTGATTTAATTGCGCTTTTTTTAGCGTTATCTGAACCCCATTTGCGCCCTAAATGCACCCTTTCCGCCGCTATAATGACCTTTTCATGCTTAATCTTGGGGTTTGAGCGAAGCTCATAGCTGAAATCAACAAGCCCCCTTCTCCTTAACGAATTTAGAATCTCATATTTTCCGCCTTCGACAAGGTTAAAGAGCTTTCTGACCGTGACTACCCCGGAGATAGACAAGGTTTTGAGAATCAACCTTTCAGGCTCGCTTAATTTATCTTTATTGAGGAGATTCACTCCTTTTTCAGTAATCTTAATAACCTTTTTTAGACTAACCCCTAATCCTCCGGGGTGAGCGGCTTTAAGTACAATTCCGAGCGGGGTCATGTAATAATTCGAGACCCATTTCAGGAACTCATGCCTCCATTCATCAAAGAGCGGCTCTTCATCCACAATGTCTATGATTTCCTTAAGCGATAATCCCTCGGGTGGTTTCCCAAAGCCGATAATGAATCCAAGTGCTTTTCTGTTTTTAAATGGTATTAATACCCTCTTCCCGATTTGAACCCCGTCTTGAAGATGTGAAGGGACAGAATAATAATACGCTTCCCCCTGTAGCGAGCCTGCTCGAACTACACTCGGAATAAGAACGGCTACCTGAACGGCTTCTTTCATGTATCTTTGGAGAGTGTAAATTGTTTAGGGATAACCTTCAATAGCAGATTAATAACATCAGTAGGAATCGAAAGTCCCTTAATTGAATTAGGAACGAATCCTCCCTCAAATGCTACTTCTGCGGCTCGATGATGACTTTGATTGAGTCTTTTGCTTCGGCGACGAGTTGAAAGCCTCTGCCTGTCTCTGCTAAGGGGAGGCGGTGTGTGACCATGTCCCCAACATTCACACGACGTGCCCGGATAAGCTCTATTGCAACGGCAAGGTCCTGAGGACTTGCGGCATAGGAACTTGTCATGGTGATCCCGCCCCACCATATTTCATTGAAAGGAAGTGGAATCTTTATGCCCGGGTCCGATGGGGCAAAGAAAAGGATGCTCCCGCCCTGTTCGACCATACTAAATGCCTGTTCAATAGCCCTAGCTGATCCGGTGCAAACGATTACAAGGTCGGGAAGATTGCCATCATTAACCTCACGGAGTCGATTGGGCACATCATCATTAGCATTAATCACTTCCTCAGCGCCAAGGCGGAGGGCTGCCCTTAGCCTGTATTCATTAATATCAGTCGCAATAATACGCCCTGCGCCCTGGGCACAGGCAAGCTGTATATGGAGTAAGCCAGTAATTCCGCTGCCGATGATGAGCACGCTACTCCCCACCTGAAATCGCGCAAGCCTCTGCCCGCGTATACAACAACCAAGTGGTTCGATAAATGACCCCTCTTCAAACGAGACCTCATCTGGAAGCAAGAATGTGCCTCGATCAACATTTATGGCAGGCACTCGAATATACTCGGCAAAACCGCCCGGGTCGAAATGAGTAGTTCGAAGCGTATCGCATGAAGAGTGGTTGCCCCTGAGGCAGTGATAGCACGTATTGCAGGGGACATGGTGTGTGGCGAAGACACGGTCTCCTTTTTTGAACCTACTCACACCCTCGCCCACCGCTACAACCTCACCGGAAATCTCGTGACCCAGCACCAGCGGAGCCTTAGGAACACGATACCACTCCATTACATCGCTTCCGCAAACTCCGCTTGCCAGGACGCGGACAAGGATCTCACCATGTCCGATGCTTGGAGTCGGCTTCTCCTCAAGCCTCACATCCCGGTTGCTATAATACATGGCTACACGCATATGGCTTCACTTATAATGATATAAGATAAATGAAAATAGTCATAACGAATTATTGAAGTCCCCTTCTCCGGCTTAACCGGGGGATTTGCTTAGGGTTCCTCGCAATGAGAAGTAGGGGCAGGTCTTGCACCTAACCTTCCTTATTGGGCAACCGCAAGGGTTGCCCCTACAATTGGGGAACGATTTGCCTCCTACCCCACCAGCAAGACTTGTGGACTACCCAATCTTTTATTTCGTATCAACGCGTAATACAGGTCACGGGTCTTGCTTGTGACTGCTATATAATGTATGGGTATTTTGGAACAACTATCTAGACGCTGGCTAATCTTTTACTCTCTTTTTCCTTAACTTCCCTAAAGAGCTCATGCGCCTGTTTAGGCGTGTAATTCTCATGGACGACCGCACGTATAGACCTTATCATTGCAACCGGATAATCCGACTGCCAAATGTTTCTACCCATATCAACTCCGACAGCGCCCTGCTGAATGGCATTGTAAGACATCTCGAGCGCATCGAGTTCAGTAGCTAGCTTGGGGCCTCCTGCTATAACAATAGGCACAGGACAGCTCTCAGTCACTTTCTCAAAATCCTCGCAGTAATATGTTTTAACTATGTGCGCGCCAAGCTCCGCACATATGCGGCAGCATAGGGACAGGAAGCGCGCATCCCTCTTTTCAAGCTCCCTGCCTACGGCAGTTATAGCCAAAACGGGTATACCGTATTCCTCACCCTGATTCACAAGCTCTGCAAGACCGAGCAGTGTCTTTCGCTCGTGCTCCGTGCCGATAAATACGGATAAGCCTATTCCTGCCACGTTTAAGCGAATGGCATCCTTTATAGAGGTGGTTATCCCTTCATCTGCGAGAGAGGGTCCGATTATGCTCACACCGCCAGAAACCCTCAGCACGACATTCGTCCCGCTATTTGGGTCAACGGATGAACGAAGGACACCGCGTGTAAGCATCAGAGAATCGGCATAGGGTATCAAAGGCTCTATTGTTCTACGGGGAACCTCAAGCCTTGATGTAGGACCCAAAAAATAGCCGTGATCAACCGCCAGCATAACGGCACGGCCTGTCTCTGGCTTTATGATTCTAGCCATACGATTTTTCATTCCCCAGTCCATGTGAACAACACCTCGCTTTTCTTATTTTTTTCAAAGAAACTTTAAAGTAAGGCGGCAAAAAAGTCAAACAGATGTATTGGGCGAACACAAGGTTCGCTGCTACATTATTACGGGCAAGCGCTAGGCTTGCCCCTACAAAATATTTGGATAAATGCAAACTTCTTCTCCGAGATATTTTGAAGAAAAATATTGTTTAAATACGAAGCAGAATTTAACCAACGTATCATTAGCAATTGCGTATTATAAGTTAATAATAATAGATATATTCAATGATTACAGGTAGATAATAAAATAATAAATATTCGCAATTGCGTAAAATACCCTTGACAATCCCCTCTACATGCATTATATTTTAATTAAATTAAATAAATAGGAGGCAATGCAGATGGCAGTAAGAAAAGAAACGCAAAAGGTAAAGGATTTCGCTGAAACTGTAAAAGAGATTACAGGACAAGTGAAAGAAAATTATGTAAATGGCTTAGAATTCACCTTATCTCTTTGGGAGGAGAATTTAAAGGTTTTAAACGCTCAAGTTGATCAGTGGCTTGATCTTCAACAGGAATTAATCGGAGCCGGAAGAGACTTCTATGATAAGTTTCCAAAGGAAATATCGCCGTTCTCTAATGGAAACTCAAAGGCCATAAATGGCCAGATTAACCGCCTTGTGGCTTTTCAGAAAGACTATGTTGAATCAGTTAGAAAAGCCTCTGATAAACTTACAAAAGAAACTCTCAATCTCGCAGAGAAGAATATAGAGAAGGCTTTTTCTCTTGTTGACGATTATATTAGCTTGTTCAGAGTTTAGCATTTAGTTATGGAAAGATGGGCTGAACGGCACCTTCGACAGGACAGGGTTCAGCCCCTAAAGAAATAAGATTGTCCTGGCATTTATCGAGAGAGATGTTTGACCCAGATTTACTAGCATAATTAATACGAGATTTAAGGAGGTGTTATTATGCAACAGGAAATTCAGGGACACGGTCTCAAAGAATCGATTGTAATGGCATTTAACCTGGGTGTCTGGATGAAACAGCAGAAAGGGCAAACGGGTAATGTTTCAGAAGCATCTAAAGAACTCAGGGATATGATTTACTGGAATATGTTTCAACAGTATGGTGATACATATCCAACTGATCTCGTAAACGCAAACGTGGAGTATTTCCTGGAGATTGCCCTTTTAGGATACATACTTCCGGGAGTCTGTCCTCCCGATAAAGAATTAAAAACTAGGCTACTCGCCCTTATAGAAGCTAGGGCTAGGGAAGAGGCTCCTCAAAAGCCTATTGAACAGCATTCTACCGTGACTTCATTTCATAATTAGCTCTTTAAAACACTC
>JAKEHC010000127.1 GCA_022615255.1 Candidatus Dadabacteria bacterium
AGGCTGTACTGAATAGAGAATCCATAACTCAGGGTGTTAGGGTTTCGTTCTACCTCGCGCTCAATCTCTCCAGTTTCTTCATCCATATGTGTGGTCACAGTTTCGCTATCTGTGGGAAAGTTGGGACCGATAGCTCCGGTAATCGCCAGCGGTCTCAGATATTTTAGGGACTCCGGCAAATCCCCTAACCCCTTGCCGAAGAAAATGGCTGGAGAAATTACCGTGAATGGCTCTGCTTCGACTTCAAGATTTCCGGTATCTTGAATTGCGACGTTTACGCCGATAGACACGACGGCTTCATGTGGTGCATTTGTTAAAAATTGGTACTTTGCTCCTACCTCAAGGTTACCGAAACCGACCTCGGTATCCTCGCCATCAGGATCCAAGATCCGGAACTCCTCACCAATCGAAATACCAAGGTGTGGTGTAATCCGCTTGGTATATTCGACTTCTAACTCATATTCGTTCACAGGCGGGTGATCTTCTTCTCCGGCTTCTTTTAGAAAGCTGAAGATGAATGATAATTCATCAGTGACAAAGGGGTCTTCGATGGAAAGTGTTGTGGGGAAGAATCGCTTGCCTGCAACCCCATGTGCCCATGTGCTCATAGGCATTGACAGTAAAACGACTATACAAATAATGCCTGTATAAAAGGTCTTGAGTAATAATAGGTTTTTCATAGTTCTCCTCCTTTTAAATAATCTTTAGTTAAATCCCCCCTTAATCCCCTTTGGGAAAGTAGGGATTTCAACACCCTGTCAAATGGGTGTTGGTCTCCCCGGCACAACCAGTCAGATATAACTTGAAGGTTTGCGAGAGGACTTAGACCTAAGAATGATTGAGATACTTTTGGATCCTTGAACTAACCTAAAAGACCCGGAGGAGAGCGGTTAGATAGGTTTGTATAAGACTCTTTTATGTAAGGATTTTCATCCGATGGAAAGAGGCTGATTATGTATTCATCTATTGATAGGTTTGTTAGAGGTTTAAAAGTTACAAAAGGCGATCTATGATTACAGCATGGGAAACAAAGACAATGCTTTTCAGTTCCTTCCTCGCCTTCAGATTTGGTTATGTAGTCTATTATGTATGATAGGGAATTTTGATTTGTATGCGATGGGCAATTTAATATCGAATATGATATGGAGTTTAGCTTCGATGGTGGTATGTAGTGCTGAAAAGAATAGGATATAAAGGAACTGGAAAGAACGATGTACAATAAAAATTGGAATAAGGTGGCTTTATAGCGAAACTGCATGTCTTTTACCCATACTATTATACGTAAGAATTTTATGCTTGGATCAGTATAATACATTAGTTTAAACTAAAATCTCATAGAAATATACAGCGTTACATCCTTACGCTTAACGAGAAAAAGGGTGGTTTGTCCTTTTTCTATTAAATTAATCATGCTCATATATTCCTCAGACGTTCTTATTCTCTTTCTGTTTACCTCAATTATTACATCACCAATTTGAAACCCAGCTTTGCCCCCTGGGCTTCCAGAATCCACTTTGGTTACAATAACACCGGCATCTTCTTCAACTCGAAGCCTATTTGTCGCATCTAAACTTAACTCCTTTACGGTGAGTCCTAATTTGCCTTGTATGCTTTGGACCTCGGCCATATCTGTACTCACTGATGAAGGAGCCCCGAGCTTTACCGATAGTGTCTTCTCCATCCCATCCCTCAGCAACTTGAGTTCTACCTCCGTTCCAGGCTGCTTTGTGGAGACTCCTCTTGAAAGTTCTCCGTTTTCCTTAATTTTTTGTCCATTAAATTCCAATATAACATCGCCTTTTTTTACCCCAGCCTTATCAGCCGGACTCCCACTTGTCACATCCCCGACTAAAGCCCCCTCTAAATCAGGTAATCTCATAACCTCCGCAATTTCAGGGGTTAGGTCTTGAATAACCACACCTAGCCATCCTCTTTCAACCCTTCCATTGCCTCTTAATTGCTCTATTACTTGTTTTACAAAATTAATAGGGACCGCGAAACCTATTCCTTGAGCCCTTGTGAGCACTGTGCTAGTGACTCCTACTACCTCTCCTTCAAGATTAAAAAGGGGACCTCCGCTATTGCCATGATTAATAGGGGCATCGGTCTGTATAAAGTCATCGTAATCACCCAAACCGAGGATTCTTCCCTTTGCGCTTACTATCCCGGCTGTAACTGTGTGGCCAAGCCCGAAGGGGTTTCCTATTGCTAGAATCCAGTTTCCAATCTCAAGTTTATCTGAGTTTCCTAACATTGCGGGAGTGAGTTTGTCTCGAGTGTCTATTTTGAGCAGAGCCAAGTCAGTTTTAGAATCTCCTCCTACAATCTTGGCTATATACCTTTTTTCGTTCTCTAAAGTCACCTGAATTTCATCTGCTTTTTCAATGACATGGCTATTTGTGATTATGTAGCCGTCTTCGCTAATAATAAATCCGGAGCCGAGTTCTCTCTGTCTAAAGCCTCTAAAGAGTTTTTGAAAAGGATTACCTCGCTCACCATGAGGGGAAGGAAATTCAAAGGACCTCTCATCACCTATAACGCTGGTTGTGCTGATATTCACTACGGATGGCTTTAGCTTTTTTACAAGCAAAGTGAAGGAAGGAAGCGCCGGCGGCAGTATCGGCATGTCTCTCACGGAATCTATCCTGTTATTTTCACCTTTTGTTTTCTTTTCTTCTTTTCTTGTGCACGAAGTTATAACAAGAGGTGCAAGTAGTAAAAACGGTAGAATCAGCGTTAGTCTCATTTATTAAGCACGGCTCCTAAGATTGAAAGACTATAAATTGGACTATAATCCTTTACGTCGCTCCGCCTTTCGACAGTAGTAACCTTCAAGAAATCAGTTACGACCAGGAGGTCCTGACCTAAGGTTTGATTAGCTCCCTACCCAACTCTCTATCTTCTTTGTGTATTCATCTATGAGAAGTCTGATATCTTTCTCCGATTTAGCCTCTGCGTACACATGAATGATTGACTTATATTGATCTGGGAAGGTAAGTACCCAGGAACCGTCTAAGTATATCTTTACACCGTCAAGAAAACTGACCTCGCGCCCCTGTGCCTCCTGGGATGCCTTCCTCATCACAACGCCTTTCGATTCCCATGGACATGAAACTGTGGCGTGGAGGAAATTAATTTTGGGAATTCCTTCTGAGACCTCGGAAAGCTTCACGCCTAGCTTTGCCATTAGCTCAAGCGTTTTTGCTATGGCGAACATTCCATCATATGCAATTTGAAAATCACAAAATATAAACCGCCCGTCGGGATAACTCACGAACCTTACATCCTTATCTCTCACGGCTTCCGATACCGCCCTAACGCTGTTCTTAGTTCTTTTTATCTTAAATCCATTTTCTTTTGCAATCTCTTCAAGATATGATGGAACGAAGGTGGGAACCGCAATAATGCTCGGGTCCTCTGTCTTCAGAATAAGATGAAACCAGAGTAAAAACGATTCCAGATCCTTATAAACCCTTCCTGTTTCATCTACGAAGTAAAGTTTCTCAGCCCAAGGACCGAGTAAGAACCCTGCTTTTGCATCTGTAGCCCTCACTATCTTAGGAAGAAGCTCGAGTGCCCGCTCCTCATCTATTCCTCCTCCGTGTTCTTCTGTGTAGGCGTTTAAACTTATTACTTCACACCCGAGCTCATTAAGAATTGATGGGAAATATTCCGATGAGGGACCGAATGAAAAATCTACTACGATCCTAAATCCGTTTTCTTTGATACCCTCCCTTTTTATAGCCCTCATGAATCCCTCTTTGTAAAAATCCACTATACCACTCAGATCCGAGATCCTACCGACAGCTCCCTCGGGCACACGGCGGAAGTCTTCACGCTGAAAGATTCTTTCAAACGATTTTTCAAAAGACACTGATGTCTCAAAGCCGTTCGAATCGTAAAAGAGTATTTCGGTTACCTCAGGGTTTTCGGGGGAATATCTAAAATAAGCTCCACCAACTTCGCCAAATGTCTGGAGCTTATAACGGAGAATCGGAATAGGCACAGCCTTTAAATCCTTTACATTCACACCGGCTGATAGAACCCCTGCTACAAATGCCCGCTTTATCATTCTCGGGGCTCTATGGGTATCCCTTCCCATCAGGACCGAGGAGCCTCTTGGTAGAAAGGAAGCAAAGGCAGCACCTAGTTTTGCCGCAAATTCAGGGGTAAGCTCAAAGTTTGAAAGACCTGTAACCTTAGATTCTTCAAACAGACTCCTTTTCCACCTTTCACCCCATATAAGGTTGGATGATACAGTAGCTCCTGATTCAACCTCTTTGCTGGGCCAGATTTTGACCCCTTGATTCAGTACAGCCCTTTGACCTATCGTGCAGTTTTCTGAAACCACAACACCGGGTTCAATTTTAACATCTTTTCCTATCTTAACATTAGAACAAATAACGCTTCCCTCAAGCCAGGAGTTTTCTTCGATTCGTGCATCATTCCAGAGTATGCTCTTTATAATATTTGCGCCCTGATGAATAACTGAGTGGTCGCCAATGATGGAATCGTTTATTTTGGCTTTTCCCATTATCTTTACACCTTCTCCAATTATGACCGTTCCTTCAAGCTCTGCATCAATGGCAATATCAACGTTATCACCAAGCCAGATGTCTTTTCCTACTAAATCGAGCCTTCTACCCTTGCCTTTCACCCTCGATTTCCCGGCTAAAATATCCATATTAGCTTCCCAGTATGATGTCGAATCCCCTATATCACGCCAGTAACCACGGAGCGAATACCCGAAAATCGGTTTTCCTTCTCCTAGAAGCCTGGGGAAGAGATCCTGGCTGAAATCGAAGGTCTGTCTTCCTGGGATAAGATTAAGAGTAGCCGGATCAACAACGTACATTCCTGCGTTTATAGAGTCACTAAACACCTCACCCCAGCCCGGCTTTTCAAGAAATTTCATAATCTTTCCTTCATTGTCTGTGATTACAATTCCGAACTGTAATGGGTCTTTTACGGATGTTAAGCCTATGGTAACCAAGGCATTCTTGTTTTTGTGGTATTCAATAAAGCTTCCTAAGTCAACGTCAGTTAGTAAATCTCCGCTTATGATGAGAAACGGGTCATCACCCTTTAAATGTTCTGATGCGAATTTCACAGCACCAGCCGTTCCATAGTCCTCGGGTGGGATCACGTAATTTATTTTCATGCCAAACTCTTTTCCATCACGAAAATGATTTGTGATCACTTCAGGCTGAAAGTAAAGTAAGAATATAGCCTCAGTGATACCGTGATTCTTGAGTAGATGTATCACGTGCTCAAGTATGGGCTTTCCGGCAAGGGGAAGCATGGGCTTTGGCAAAGAATAAGTGAGAGGTTTTATCCTTGTTCCAAAACCTCCTGCAAGCACGACAGCTTTCATTTAACCTCCCCCTTTCTCTCTAAGAACTTTATTTACCTCTCGCAACAGCTCTTCTGGATCGCTTGACTTTACGATGTAACTCTCGGCAAGCCAGGATGTGTAGTCGTTTTGAAACGAGACATAGGCTGAGCAAAGCACAACCGGAACATTAGGAAATTCATTCGTTATTCTTTGAAGCACGTCGAGGCCGCTCTCCGATCTGAGCTTTATATCTAAGACAACAAGATCGATCGGCTCGCGATTAAGAATGTCAAAGGTTTCTTTTCCTGATTCTGCTTCGAATACCTC
>JAKEHC010000128.1 GCA_022615255.1 Candidatus Dadabacteria bacterium
CAGCCCGTTCGATACTTCTACGGGGCTATGCAATTGCCTTAGGAATCCTTACTATTAACCGTGCTCCAAAGATTTTCCATTTCTACTAATTCTTTAAGGGTGGGAAGGTCGCTTAGATTTTTGAGCCCGAATGTCTCTAGAAATACCTCGGTAGTTGTATAGAGGAATGGTCTTCCTATAACTTCCTTTCTGCCTTTTATTCCAATAAGATTCCTCTCAAGGAGTAATGCTATAACCCCAGAAGAATCTACTCCTCTTATCTCGTCTATTTCAATCCTCGTAATAGGCTGTCTATAGGCGGTTATAGCGAGAACCTCCAATGCAGCACGACTTAAGCGGAAGGGTTTTGATTGTTTAAATCTTATTATGATTTCACTATATTCAGGACTTGTTCTAAATTGGTAACCTCCTGCAACTTCATGGAGTTTAAACCCACGACCAAGCTCATTCCATTCACTTATTAATTCATCTAGGTATTGTTGTATTTCCTCCTTTTTCAATTCTTGAAAAATCTGAAGAAGTTTCTTAGAGGATACAGGTCGCTCAGAAATAAAGATTATTCCTTCAATCGCCTTCTTTACATTGTTTCTTTCTATAACCATAACCTGTCTTTCATCTGCTAGGAACGCTAATTCCATTTTCTTCGATGTATACTATTTTAATAGGAGAATATGGGTAATCTTGAAGGGCAATTAAAGCCCCAGATTTAATAAGCTCAAGAACTGCAAGGAATGTAATTACAATCTCGAACCTCGTTGGATTTTCGTCAAAAAGCTCTTCAAATAAAACATTTTTATATGTTTTAAATCTTACAATTAACTCTTCTACCTTTTGCTCAAGCGTTAATAACTCCAACTCTAACCTAATATCGGGGATTGAACCAAAATCTTTCCGGTTCCAAATCTCTCGAAATGCGTCTATTAATGACCATAAATCTGTTCTAGTTAGTTGACTTGCCTCGTTTTCCTCATCATCCTCAATGGTTCTTATAAATACATCTCGCTCCAATATATCAAACATAAGGAGAGTCCCTGCCGCTTCTTTATATCGTTGATATTCTAATAGCCTTCTTACCAGCTCGGCTCTCGGATCCGCTTCTTCTTCCTCTTCAATCTCGGGTTTTGGAAGAAGCATCTTTGATTTTATAAGTCCAAGCTCTGCGGCTAACATGAGATAATCCCCTACGATCTCAAGATTAAGCTCTCGCATCATTTCTAGATATAAAAAATATTGCTCTGTAATTTCTGCGATTGGAATATCGTAAATATTTACCTCATTCTTTTTGATAAGATAAAGAAGAAGATCAAGCGGTCCTTCAAAAGCCTGTAGTTTTATCAAATAAGGTTCAGTTGAGACCAAGTTTTTCCCTTACCTCCTCTAGCGTTTCACGAGCTACTTCTCTTGCCTTTTTATCTCCTTCTCGAATTATCTCCTCTAATTCGTGCTTTTTTCTTATGAGCTCTTCTCGTTTCTCGCGTATTGGCGCAAGCTCTTTGATTAGACTGGGCAGAAGTAGCTTTTTGCAATCAACGCAGCCAATCCCGGCAGTGCGGCATTCTCTATTAACCATAAACACATTTTCCTCGGAACTGTGGAACTTATGGAGGTAGAAAATACCACAAACATCGGGATCCCCGGGGTCCGTTCTTCTAAGTCTTTTGGGATCCGTATACATCTTCATTATCTTCTCTGTTATTTCAGATGGGGGGTCACTTAGATATATAGCATTTCCATAGCTCTTACTCATCTTTTTTCCATCAGTCCCAAGAATCTTGGGGACTTTTGTAAGAAGAGGTTGGGGTTCGGGGAACGTTTCCCCGTATAGGTAATTGAACCGTCTTACGATCTCTCTCCCAAGCTCCAGATGTGGCACCTGATCTTCTCCGACAGGCACGTAATTGGCTTTATAAACTGTTATATCTGCTGTCTGGAGCAGGGGATACCCTAAAAAGCCATAGGTGGCGAGGTCTTTATCCCGGAGCTCTTCTTTCATCTCTTTATACGTAGGGACCCGCTCTAACCAGCTAAGCGGTGTTATCATTGCCAGAAGCAAAGCTAGCTCAGCATGCTCTTTTATGTGTGATTGAACAAAAATTGTAGCTTTACTAGGATCAACTCCACACGCTAACCAATCGGCAAGCATCTCAAAAGTAGATTCTTTAATTCCAGACGGATCGGAATAATCAGTTGTAAGGGCATGCCAGTCAGCAACAAAGTAAAAACAGTCATACTTATTCTGAAGATTACGCCAGTTTTCTAAAGCACCATGAAGGTGCCCGAGGTGTAACTTCCCAGTAGGTCGCATTCCGCTTAGAACCCTGGGTTTCATAAAGCGAGTGATCTCCAAAAATGAGAAAGTTGGAAGTAATTATACCCTGATAGTGTTTCTGTGAGAATTGATACTGGGTACCATAGAATATATGAGAAAATACGATCACCGAAAATAAAAAGAGCAAATAGGATTAATACACCATAAGGTTCAAATCGACTGTATGAATAAGCCTGTTTTTCAGGCAGGAGACCGTATAGAACCCTTGAGCCGTCTAGAGGAGCTATAGGAATCATATTAAATATAGCGAGGGCAAGGCCAAATTGGAGTGTTAGTATTAGCATCGAAACCGACACGGAGATTGTCCCAGATAGAGGGGGGTTTAAACCTGGGATTATGAATCTAATGACTACTCCTGCTACAATAGCCATCATTAAGTTAGATAGCGGACCGGCAAGCGCTACCAACAGCATTCCCTTTCTTGGGTTCTTAAAATTTATAGGATTAACAGGCACTGGCTTTGCCCAACCAAACCCCGCTATGAACATAAGTATCGTTCCTAGTACATCCAAATGAGCTAATGGGTTTAAAGTTAATCGACCTTGCCTTTTTGCGGTATCATCGCCTAGCATATGGGCAGTCCAAGCGTGGCAGAACTCGTGCACAGTGAGGGCAAAAAGAATCACAGGGGCTTGAATAAGCAAAAGTTTAAAATAGTTGGAATCCATGTAATTAATATTTTTTTATCCGTGATCTCAAATTAATGTTAACAAATAAAACATATTCATTTTAGAACTGTTGTAATTCTGATATGAATGGCTGCAAAATTTCGTGATGCCAAAAATTTTATGATCTTGGATGATATTTTTTATGTACCTCTCTTAGCCTTTCTCTTTCGATATGAGTATAAATCTGAGTTGTAGAAATATCCGAGTGGCCAAGCATCATTTGGATAGCCCGTAAATCTGCTCCACGTTCAAGTAGATGAGTGGCAAACGAGTGCCTAAGCGTGTGTGGGCTTATTTTTTTTGTTATCCCGGATTTTTTTGCGTATTTTATAATTATTTTCCAGAAACCCTGGCGTGTCATCTTTTTGCCCAATCTGGTAATAAAGAGATGCGTAGAGGTCTTAGATTTAAGAAGCCTTGGCCTTCCAGTGTCTAAATATGCCCTCAGCTTACTCTTAGCATTTTCTCCAATGGGAACTATCCTCTCCTTTGAACCTTTACCATATGCTATTAAATATCCTAGCTCAAAGTTTATATCATTAAGACCTAGCTCTACAAGCTCTGAAACCCTGATTCCCGTTGCATATAGAGTCTCAAGCATGGCTTTATCCCTTATACTTTCAATGTTTCCATCATTAGGCGAGGCGAGAAGCCTCTCAATATCCTCTATCGAAAGCACCTGAGGTAAAATCCTTTTCGTCTTAGGTGTACGGATTAGAAAAGTAGGGTCTTTCTTAATAATATTTTCAATAAGAAGGTATTTGAAATACTGTCTTATAGATATTAGAGACCTTGCTATGGATCTTGCCTTTAAATTCTTCTCTTTCAAATTGGAAAGAAAATCAAGTATGTTTTTATAATCCACTTCCTCAACATTAGTGATTCCCTTCTTCTCGAGAAAAGAAGAGAGTTTTTGAATATCCCTATGATAAGATTCTACAGTATTTTTAGAAAGTCCTTTAACAACAGTGAGGTATGTGAGAAACGAGTCAGTAAGTTGGTTCATAAAACCTATCATTACTCGATTATCATTCGTCTTTATACGTTGAAAGACTAATGACACCTGTTCCTGACACTAAACTAAGTTCCCATTTCCCATGATATTAGATATTCTTTCTGCTTTTGTGTAAGTTCGTCAATCCTGATCCCAAGTGCTCCTAGCTTCATCTTAGCTACCATTTTATCCATCTTTTCCGGAACGTCATAAACCTTTTTCTCCATCTTTCTTGCGTTTTTAACGAGGTATTCCACACATAGGGCTTGGTTTGCAAAGCTCATATCCATAACACTAGATGGATGACCCTCAGCCGATGAGAGGTTGACGAGTCTTCCCTCAGCAAGAACATTTATTTTTTTCCCATCTTTGAGAGTATATTCCTCGACATAATCCCTTACCTTTCTTTTTCTCTTTGATATACTGCTAAGCCCATCTAAGTCAATCTCAACATTAAAGTGACCAGCATTACAAATTATTGCTCCATTTTTCATTTTCGTAAAGTGCTCTCTTCTTATAACCCCTATATTGCCTGTTACTGTGCAAAAGAAATCCCCAACCTTTCCCGCTTCATCCATAGACATCACCCTGAATCCATCCATAACAGCCTCGAGCGCCTTCAGAGGATCTACTTCGGTAACAATCACGTTTGCCCCCATTCCACGCACCCTCTTAGCTAGTCCCTTTCCGCACCACCCATACCCGCAAACAACAAAATTTGTCCCGGCTATAAGCCTGTTTGTTGCTCGAAGGATGCCGTCAACTGTACTTTGTCCGGTTCCATAGCGATTATCGAAGAAATGCTTTGTCTCTGCGTCGTTTACTGCGATGATTGGGTATCTGAGCACGCCTCTTTCAGCCATGCTTCTTAAGCGTATTACACCCGTTGTGGTCTCTTCTGTTCCGCCTATTATGTTCTTTATGAGTTCGGTTCTATCTTTATGGAGGGTTGAAACCAAATCCGCTCCGTCATCCATAGTTATGTGAGGAGCAACATTTAAAACGCTATCAATATGATTGTAGTATGTCTTAGTATCTTCCCCTTTTATTGCAAAGACAGAAATACTATGAGCTTTTACTAGGTATGCCGCGGCATAATCTTGAGTGCTTAGCGGGTTGGAGGCGCAAAGTGAAACATTCGCACCGCCCTCTTTTAATGTAATAGCTAGATTAGCTGTTTCGGTTGTTACATGAAGACAAGCTGCAATCTTTATACCTTTTAAAGGTTTTTCCCTCCTGAAGCTTTCCTGTATTTGAGCTAATACCGGCATTTCTTCTGCCGCCCACTCCACTCTGAGCTTACCATCTGCTGCTAGCTTTAGGTCTTTTACATCGTATTTCATTTTTTCCTCCATTTTTGGCAGTCCATTAATTAGTTGGCGAGTATTTATTAGGATGTGACCCTAAATGACTTCGTTTACTCAACTGAAAATTTAAGTTGTTTAACTTTGTCTGTCCTTTCCCATGTAAACTCTTGTTCTTCTCTTCCAAAATGTCCATAAGAAGCGGTTTTTTGATATATTGGCTTAAGGAGGTTTAACGTTTTTATAATTTCAGCAGGTTTTAGATCGAATACCTCCCTTATGGCTTTTGAAATCTTATCATCTGAAACTACTCCGGTATCAAATGTATCTACCATAATAGATACAGGCTCAGCTATGCCGATAGCGTAAGCAATTTGAACCTCACACCTCTTTGCAATCCCCGCAGCTACAATATTCTTTGCTATATATCGTGCCATATAGCTTACGCTTCTGTCTACCTTTGATGGGTCTTTCCCGGAAAAAGCCCCGCCTCCATGCCTTCCCCATCCGCCATAGGTATCTATTATAATTTTTCTCCCAGTAAGGCCTGTATCCCCTTTGGGGCCGCCGATTACAAACCTTCCAGTAGGGTTAATATAGATTTTAGCCTTTGGAGATAGAAGATCATGAGGAATTATGGGCTTTATTACCTCTTCCACTATCCCTTCGTAAATAGTGTGATTGCCGACATCTGGGGAGTGTTGAGCAGCAATGACAATTGCCTCAACGCCTACAGGTTTTTGGTCTTTATACCTAATTGTAACCTGAGTCTTTCCATCAGGCCTAAGAAAAGGGAGTGTTCCTTTCTTTCTTACCTCTGAAAGCCGTTTTGCAAGCTTGTGTGAATACATAATAGGTGCGGGCATGAATTCAGGCGTTTCATCTATCGCATAACCAAACATAAGCCCTTGGTCTCCGGCACCCTGTTCCTTTTCCTCCGAGGGGTTTACCCCAAGCGCTATATCGGGAGATTGCTTTCCCATTGCAATTATGACACCGCAGCTGTCCGCATCTAATCCCATGGAGCTATCCGTGTACCCAATATCTCTAACGGTGCGTCTAACAATAGCAGGAAAATCTATATTAGCGGTGGTTGTAATTTCTCCTGCAACAACAATAAGACCAGTCGTGAGAAGGGCTTCACAGGCAACCCTTGCCGGAGGGTCCTTCTCGATTATCGCATCTAAAACCGCATCAGAAATCTGATCGGCCATCTTATCAGGATGACCCTCGGTAACAGATTCAGAGGTAAAAACAAAATCACCTAATGCCATATAGCTTACCTCCTATACATCCTATTTCTTAGGTAATTTTTATTCTAATTCATATTATGTTGCAGCTTAATTTAAGCAAAAGTGGAAAAAACTATATACCTTTAAGTCAGCATGTCAAGTCATAAACATAATCAAAGTGACTATAAATATTGTATTATATAACGGTACAATTATAACTTGATTATATAATAGCATAAATAATATACAATGTTTGGTAAAACTGAATATGAGATGGGAAATAGTTCTTAATGCAAACTTGAACTTTAATGGAATCGGTTTACAATTTCATCCCATTTTAAGTAGAGCTTCATTAATGTGTATAATTCTAAATCAGTTCTGAGCGCTTATATGGGAAAAAAGAAATGAGAAAACTAATAGTTCCTTCAATACTTTCCGCAGATTTTACAAGGTTGGGGGAAGAGGTAAGGTCAATTCAACAATCAGGAGCGGATTGGATCCATGTGGATGTAATGGATGGTCACTTTGTTCCCAATATTAGTATAGGTATCCCCGTAGTAAAGTCTCTTAAAAGCTTAAATCCCCCAATGATGGATATTCACCTTATGATTGATAACCCAGAAAAAATCATTTGGGCTTTCATAGAAGCGGGGAAGCCATTTGTAAAGGTCGTTACCATACAGATAGAAGCTTGCAGGCTTCTTCACAGCACACTAACAGCCATCAGATCATATGGAGTCATGGCAGGAGTTGCTCTCAATCCAGGTACCCCTATTGTAAACATTGAAGAGATTCTTCCTTATGTGGATTTGATTCTCATAATGACAGTAGAGCCAGGTTTTGCTGAGCAAAAATTCATTGAGACAATGATCCCTAAAATAAAGCGTTTACGACAAGAAATAAATAATTCAGATTATAAGCCTCTTATTGAGGTAGACGGTGGCATTAAGCTCGAAAATATTAGGGCTGCGGCAGAAGCTGGAGCAAATGTTTTCGTCTCAGGCTCTGGCATATTTAAGACAGAAGATTACTCTAAAACAATCCAGGCAATGAGGAGAGAGATTGAAAATACGAGGTAATAAAGTCTTAAGCTGCTTTTTGAGAATAGCAAACTTCAAGGATGGTATACCTTAAATTTTTAACTCTTCCTTGATTATCTTAAATCTTTTTCTTATTCTTTAGCTTAGAATTTTATCTCATACGGTATATTGTCATTCCGATGGTAGCTTATAACTATGAGCTATAAAAATACCTATATTAAAGATATTGAGAATTATTTTCTTAACTACGTCGCAAGGGGAATAATGCTTTCACCAAAGGAATATGACCTTATTATGAAGTGGAAGGCTAGGGGTGTTCCTAAAGAGGTTGTTTATAAAGGGATAACTAAGGCAATTGAAAACTGTAGGAAGAAAGTAACTAGGAGTGAATTTCCACGGAGCCTCGTTTATTATGCTTCCTTCATCGAGGATGAGATAAGAAATTACAAGAATATACAAGAAAATAAATCTGACAATATAGAACCAAAGCCAAATGATTTTATTCAAAGAATTTTAGATAGGCTTGCCAAAATAATCACCTCTGAAAAAAGAGATAATGTGAGAAAACACTATGTGGAAACAAGAAAGAGGATTTCGGATTTGTTGAATTCGAACGATGAGGACATCTTTACAACGCTAGAAAATATAGAGGAGGAATTTTATGAGGCCCTTTTTCAAAGTTTGCCACTGTCTGAACAAGAGAGGATAATATCAAATGCAAAGGAAATGATTAATAAAAGAAGTCGTTTTATGACAAAAAGAGCTCACCGTGAAAGCGTTTTATCTTTTCGTAAAGAAATACTAAAAAAAGACTATGAATTAATAAAAATTATTTCGGATGATAAATAATGAAAAGAGCTGCTAAGGAGGAAACTACAGGCTGTGCCATTTGTCGTTGGAAGGGGTATCTAGTTGAAAGGAAGGGGGAATACTCGACAGCGGAAATATGCAAGTGTATTAAAGAAGGATGTTTAGAATGTAAAGGGTTGGGTACGGTTATCCTACAAAATAGGGGATATACCTACGTTAACCCTTGCAGGGCATGTGGGGTTATAAGGAGAAATGTAAAACTCTATAATTTAGCAGGAATTCCGGCAAAATATTCACATGTGCTAGAAGTCAATTCGTTTAGACCTGACAACATTAGATCCCATCAAAAAGCACTTAGTTACGCAAAGGATTTTGTGAAGAAATATCCTACAGAACGAGGTTTCCTCCTTATGGGGAGTGCCGGTCTTGGCAAGACGCATCTTGCCATCGGCACAATTTCTGAGCTCACATTAGACTATGGACGAAAATGCTTGTTTAAGGATTTCTTTCATCTTCTTTCAGAGCTTAAACAAGCCTATTCACAGGGCACGTCAGAAAACGAAGTTCTGCTTCCACTTATAGAAACCGAGGTTCTTGTGATAGATGAACTAGGAAAGGGAAAGAGCAGCGACTGGGAACTAAATATTCTCGACCAATTAATCTCTAAAAGGTACAACGCATCAAAAATTACTTTAGCGACTACTAATTACGTAACTAAAGAATATGGGGTAAAACATGACCAAGAAATACTAGAAGATAAAATTGGTGCTAGAATCGCCTCAAGGTTACATGAGATGTGTGAGTTCATTCATATTGAAGGGGAGGACCATAGGAGGGTAGTTAAAAAGAAGACCTAGAATCTCCAAAAATCCGATTGTGCCCTTTTTACCTTTTCTATCATTGGGTCTGCCTTTGTCTCTGCATTTAAATCCCCATAATTTGTTTTATTTTTCTCTAATAGCTCTTCTATTACCGCTTTAGTAGATTCCCAAAGCCCCTCAAGGTTATATCCGCCTTCCAGTATCAATATTAACTTGCCATCACAGTGTATCTGTGTCATTTCCTTCAAAAACCTAGTCATCTGTGCAAACCCTTGAGGGGTAATCTTCATTCCACCAAGCGGGTCAGCAAAGTATGTGTCAAATCCTGCTGATACCAGAATGAGTTCTGGTTTATACTGTTCTATAACCGGTTTTAAAATCTCAAAGAAGATCTTAATATAGTCTTTATCCCCCATACCAGGATGAAGAGGTACATTGACAGTATGTCCTAACCCTTTTTCTATTCCGATTTCGTTTATCGATCCTGTCCCAGGATAGTATGGATATTGGTGTGTGGAAAAATATAGGATTTTAGAAGAATCATAAAACATATTCTGGGTTCCATTTCCGTGATGAAGATCCCAGTCAACGATTAATATGCGCTTAATCCCATAGGTCTTAACGGCATAAGCCGCGCCTACTGCGACGTTATTAAACAGACAGAACCCCATAGCTCTATCTCTCTCAGCATGGTGTCCAGGCGGACGGACTAAGGGAAAAGCAATATCAACCTCACCCTTTAACACACCATCTATGGCAGCAAGCATTCCTCCTACAGCTCGAACTGCGGCTTGAAACGAAACAGGGCAGGTAGAGGTATCCGGATCTAGGAAGACCCTTATTTTTCCTCTAGTCGATTGAATTAGATCAAAATACTTGGGCTCATGGACAAGGGTGATTTCATCTTTCTCTGCATCACGTGGTTGGATTCTTATGAGTTCCTCAAGAAGCCCAGTTGCTTTTAACATATCAACTATAGCAAATAACCTTTCCTGGGACTCTGGATGCCCCATCCCATTGTCATGATCAAAATATAGCTTATCCAATATTATTCCAAGCTTGATCATTATTGATTCCTCATTAAATGATAGCAGCATATTTAATTA
>JAKEHC010000018.1 GCA_022615255.1 Candidatus Dadabacteria bacterium
TAATTCTTTTAATTCTAACTCTAGGCTCATAGAACCAACTTATCTATTTTGAAGCTCTAATATAATCCATTCTTTCTATTACATCAATATAATTTAGCCACCATCTCCATCAAAGGGGGCTCGAAATTCCGCATTTACCCCTCTAAGACTTTGATAATACAAAAATTTATGTAATCTTAATCGACAAGAATGAGTAATGTATTCAACACTCATTATTAGTCATAAAATGCTCTATTTGCCTGAGCTAAGTTTTAGATGAAGATAAGTGGTATTAGGGTTTTTAGCTTTGAACTTTAATAAAGATTACAGGCTATGTAATCAATTTAGAATTAACAAGGAGTTATCGCAATGAAAATCCTTCTAACCGGCGGCGCCGGATTTATCGGCTCCTGGGTAGCCGATGCCTTCATAAAGGATGGGCATAAGGTCCTAATAGTTGACGACCTTTCAACAGGAATGGAGGGAAATGTTCCAAGGAACGCCGAGTTTATAAAGGGTGATATCAGAGAACCTCTATTCCTTGAGGGGGTTTTTTCCGATTTCAAACCGGATATAGTCAACCATCATGCCGCACAGATAAACGTTAGGCGATCGGTAGAAGACCCGGCATTTGACGCACATGTAAACATTATCGGCACGCTTAACCTCCTTGAGCTTTCCATGAAAAAAAACGTAAAAAGATTCATCTTTGCATCATCTGGGGGCGCAATATACGGTGAGCCAAAGGAATTGCCCGCGGATGAAAACACATATCCTATTCCTATCTCGCCTTACGGAGCCTCGAAATACGCAATTGAAACATACCTCGGCTATTTTAAATCAGTTCATGGACTCGATTATGTAGCCCTTAGATACTCAAACGTTTATGGACCGAGACAGAATCCACATGGCGAAGCAGGAGTCCTAGCCATCTTCTGTGACAGAATCCTATCAGGAAAGCCTTGCGTGGTTTTTGGAGACGGAAATCAAACGAGGGATTATGTCTTTGTAGGCGATGTAGCGAAAGCAAATATGCTCAGTATTAATGCACCTTCCGGAAGATATAACATTGGAACTCAGGTAGAAACCTCGGTGAATGACCTTTTAGAAGCACTCAGGAAGGTAACCAAGCGGGAAATCAATGTAGAATACTCTCAGCCTCGGGCTGGAGAGGTGCTTAAGATTTGCCTCGATATTAAACTAGCGAAGCACGTCTTAGGCTGGTCTCCAGACGTAAATTTAGAGGACGGCATTTACCAAACATGGAAATGGTTTAGTGAAAGATAATTTAATCCCGTATCTCTTGTCCTTAGTTGACCTTGCACAATAAATTGGACTAACTAAACAACACACCATGGATTTTTCAGAGTTAACTAGAATAAGCAGTGTATTCACGCACTCACGTATTCTTCAGGTTGGGGTGAAGCTCGGTGTGTTTGACCTGATTAAAAAGGATGGGAGTTCTTCGCTGGAGATTTCTAAAGCGCTTAGCACTAACCCTAGGGCAACGGAGCTTCTTCTCAACGCCCTTGTTGCCCTTAGGATATTGCGCAAGAAAAGAGATAGGTTTCACAATACAAATTCCTCGCTTAAGTACCTAGTAAAAACCTCGCCCGAATACTTTGGCGGGATGATTACTTTTGAAGAAGCGTTATGGAATACCTGGGCAAACCTGGAAAAATCCATTCGCTCAGGAAAACCTGCAAGGCAAACCGACATGTATCAAAAAACCGAAGTAGAGACTGAAAGGTTCATAATGGCTATGCACTCGCTCGTAAATGCAAGGGGTGATGCTCGTATTCTGAGCGATATGCTTGACTTTAGTCGTGCTAAAACGATGATAGATATAGGCTCGGGACCAGGGACATACGCAATAAAATTCCTAAAAAGATTCCCCCATCTAAAAATCACCATCTTGGATCTTCCAGGGACACTCAAGATAACGAAGAAGGTTTTAAAAAAAGAAGGAGTGTATGGAAAGATCGAGCTTCTAGAATGCAATTATAACTCAGGTGAGATTCCAAAAGGCTTTGATATAGCCTTTCTTTCAAACATCATTCACAGTGAGAATGAAGAGGCAAATCAGAAACTCTTTAGAAAGGTATACAGGTCTTTAAACCCAGGTGGAGAAATCATAATCAAGGACCATATTCTTGATCCCACGCTCACGAGTCCGGCAGTCGGGGCACTATTCTCCATTCACATGCTTCTTACCACTAAGGGGCGTGATTACTCATTTAGAGAACTTAAAGGATGGCTGATAGGTGCAGGATTTAAGAAGGTAAGATGGATAAGGTTAAAACCCCCTCTTACGTCATCTCTAGTAATAGGAAGAAAATAATCGTTTTATTTAGTTTAGCCTTAAGATATTATTCATATAAAGAAAGGCTAACCGAATGCTTGCCGGCAGGTTAATTGATAATCCCATTTTATCAGGGTAATATTACTTTTTTGGAGGTTTAAAAATGAAGCGGAGATATGAAATTTCTCATGACGTTAGGGTTATTGATAGGGACATTCGTGAAGGTATTATAGCAAAAAAGGACTATGAGGAGTATTTAAAAAAACTTCCTGACATATCTGATAAGGGATGCCCCCTCGTAATCGAGGAAGAACCGGAAGAAACATCAGAAATAACACACAGTACGTCAGGAGAGAAGAAATGAGGTGGGACTATAGAGTTATTCCTGTAGATGAGCTTTTCCCTGAACACCATGATCATGATATTGCTGTTTCAAAGGATGCGGCAACAAGCAGAAGAGCAAAAATGGGAAAGGGCTTTGAAGAGAATTTAAACCAACTTGGAAACGAAGGTTGGGAGCTTGTAAACATATTTAGTGATTTTGGAATCTTTAAAAGACCAGGGTAAGAGTGCTGTTATTATTACTAAGGCAGTTTAAATAACGATAGAATCCAGCAGAAACACTAAATAATCGTTAGAGGTTTCCTGCTTGTGGAAATTGGCAATTTAGATTTATACCTGCTAACTTAACTCCCTAAATTAATTTACTTCATATTCCGTGATTGGCATTCCTAATTCTGAGGCCGTGGGTTCGAATCCCGCCGGGAACTTAATGATTTCAATAACTTACGACATACCCTCATTATTAATTTCGTTTCTGTAAGTGAATCCGTCAATAATTGAATGGTAATACAAAATATAGCTGTATATACCAATAGAAATAATTTTACTAATCCCCGATAATTTCAATGCCTTTGATTATAAGGCTTTATACCGGGATGCTAGTTTTTAGACTTTCTTTTGCCTTTAGAGAAATCCACTCAGATAATTGGACAGACTTCATTAATTGGCACATTCTTAGTTATTAATAATTGAAGTTTTCTAATATTAATAGTTTGAGTTATTACTACTTTAAAATTTAATTTGAATCAACCCAAACGTGGTAAATTAGAAATATTGGAAAAATGAGTATGACAAACGAAATTAAACTATATATTTCCATTTTGATTTGTAGTATTGCCTTAATACCCAAATTTAGCAATTACTTGAACGGTTTAAATATCTCTAAAAGCCTTGAACCCCTTTTCAGTAGAATGGAATGTAATTACTTTAAGTATATTTTTTTGATTCTTTTGATTATTGCCGCCGCGGTGAGGCTATGGCAGTTTGGGGAAGTTCCAAGGGGTTTTAACCAAGACGGTGCAATGGCAGCTGTTAACGCTCTAGCCATATCCCAATATGGAACTGATCGTTTTGGAATGTGGTTGCCCGTGCATTTTAAATCATTCGAGAAAAGGCAAATGAGCGTTTTGCTGTCATATTTAAGTGTCCCATTTATTAAACTTTTCGGTCTCAACAGGATTACTACTCGTATAGTTTTAGTAATTGTAAGCTTATTTGCATTATACGCGTTATATTCCTTGTGTAAGCTAATGTTTGATAGAAAAGTGGCTGCGGTAGTTTTAGCATTGTGTGCCATAAATCCTTGGCAAATAATGCAAAGCCGATGGGCATTGGAGGGTAATTTGCTGCCGCATTTCTTTCTATTTTCTTTGTATTTTCTATGTTTAGGGTTGATAAAAAATAAAATTTTTTTATATGTATCAATGGTCTTTTTTGGACTAACAATGTACTCGTATGGAATCGCATGGTATTTAGTACCATTGTTTTTGGTTATGGCAAGCTTATATTTGATTATCAAGAAAAAGATTAGCACCAAAGAATTTATTTTATCTGCTACAGTATATTTAGTTTTTGCATGGCCTATTTTTGGAGTGATGATGTTATACTTTTTCAAACTACCAACCATTACCACGCCTTTTTTCACAATACCCTATTTCCCTGAATCTGTGAGGACTAAAGATATGCTGTTCTTTAGCGATAACTTTTTTACTCAAGTTAAGAATAATCTTGTTACAACTTTTCAAGTAGCCGTTGCTCAATCACCGGATGCTGCGTGGAATTCAATACCTGAGTATGGACCTTTATACCTATTTAGTACAGCGTTCACAATTGTTGGGCTAGGGGTGTTGGTAAAATATATTTTAAATAAATATTCAAAATGTTTTGTTTTTAACGAAGAAAAATATATTAGTACTTTTGTTTTAATTTGGCTTTTTGTATCATTTATTTCGGGCATAATAATTAATAATGTAGGTATTAACAGGATCAATATTATTTTCTATCCAATGATAATGCTGACAGGTCTAGGAATCTATTGGATTGTAAGAAAAGTTAAACTATTTCTTGTGGTTATTTTAGTTCTTTACACATTTGGATTTATAGGATTTACATCAAGCTATTTTGGGAGACATTCAGATGTATTGGCTTCCTATTTTTATGACGGATTTGGTGAAGCGATGGAATATATCAAAAAAATAGATTGTGATAGAATATATGTTACAAGCTGGACGAAGGGGAAAAACAGAAAATCTGTAATGGAGATACTTGTGCTTTTTCATCATAAGATTGATGCCTTGTATTATCAAGGCAAAAAGGATTTGTATTCAAATAACGGGAAAATGCTTTTGCCTTTTTTGAAGCGTTATGAATTTGTTAATATTGACGAGCTAGGAGTGAATCCGGGTGAAAATGCTGTTTACATCATTGATAATAATGAAATTCAAAAGTTTGACAAGGGAAAGTTCAAAATTGAACGGTTTGCATATTTTTCTGCAATAATTCCAAATAAGTTAAGGCATCAGTGAGGTTTTGGGTGCATAATTAGTATATTGTAAAATAAATGATTCGTTGATTGTACAAATCTAGTTTGTGAATAATTCAACCCTACTTCAACCCCCAAATTACATGCAAAGGAGATCTTTTCAATAGGCGTGTAAAAATCATTTAGGCAGCCTTCCCTTTTGGTTAACTTTCACATCCTCTACCATAGTCCAGAACTACCTGTAATTCAAGGAGTTCTTTGTAATTTTGATTATGAAATAGGCCATCCTTTTCGGTTAACACCTTATGCAGTGTGTTTGGAAACATATTCATGATTTCAAAAGCCATCTCTAAATTCAGAGAATTTTTTATAAATATCGTGAGCGGATAGGATTCCTTGACGTAGGTAGGGGGGCGTCGCTCCAGGGGTTACTATTATAAGCATTACAAATACGTCAGTGAATCCGTCAGTAATTGATAAGTAGAATCTATATATAGCCGTATAAAGCATAGAAATACTTTTGATAATCCCCAATAAAATCGATGCTTTTAGCAACTCAGTATAAAGCCATATAACAGCTTTTTAGACTTCCTATTTCTGAAACTCGATTTCTTCTAGTTAAATATTAAGCTCAGCCGGCTAAACTCAAAAGTCATATTGGAGCCTATTCCCATTCTATTGTGCTGGGCGGTTTTGTAGAGACGTCATATACAACCCGGTTAATACCTCTCACTTCGTTTATAATCCGCGCAGAGATCTTCTCAAGTATTTCGTAAGGGATGCGTGCCCAATTAGCAGTCATACCGTCAAGGCTTGTCACAGCCCTAAGGGCAACGACATTCTCATATGTTCTTTCATCGCCCATTACACCCACTGTTTTTACCGGCAGCAGTACACAAAACGCCTGCCAGATGTCGTCATAAATTCCTGCCCTTTTTATCTCCTCTATGAAAATGGCATCGGCTAACCTCAGATTATCAAGCTTTTCTTCCGTTATATCCCCCATAATCCTTATCGCTAGCCCGGGCCCAGGAAATGGATGGCGGTCGAGAATCTCTTTTTGAAGGCCTAGCTCTCTTCCGACTGCCCTAACCTCATCCTTAAACAGCTCTCTTAAAGGCTCTATCAGTTTCAAATTCATCTTCTCAGGAAGACCGCCCACATTATGGTGGGTTTTAATCTTTGCCGAGGGCCCCTTAACACTAACGCTTTCTATCACATCCGGGTATAGCGTTCCCTGTGCAAGAAACTCTGCTCCCTCTATCTTTGAAGCCTCGTTTTCAAAAAACCTGATAAACTCCTCTCCAATTATTTTTCTCTTTGACTCAGGGTCTCCTACCCCAGAGAGTTTATCAATAAACCTTTTCCTGGCATCTATATGAATTAAGTTGAGCCCCAGGTCCTTAAAACTCTCTACTATCTCTCGAGCCTCGTTTAGCCTCATTAGCCCCGTGTCAACGAATATGCAGTGAAGCTTATCCCATACAGCGCGCTGAACTATTAAAGCAGTGACCGCCGAATCCACACCCCCAGAAAGAGCACAAATAACCTTTGAATCACCTACTTTCGCTCGAATCTCTTTTATAGCGGTATCCGCAAATGATTTTGCCGTCCATGAACCCTCGCACTTTGCAACCCTAAAAACAAAATTCGATAACATCTCCTTACCAAGAGCTGTATGTACAACCTCAGGATGAAACTGGGTGCCATAGATTATGCCTGATTTATCTTTCATCGCGGCTACCGGTGAGTTTTCGCTAGTGGCGATAGAGACAAAGCCTTTGGGCAGTTCAAGCACTCGGTCGCTATGTGACATCCAGACCCCGGTCTTTCTTGGAACATCTGCGAATATACCTGAGCTATCTGCTACCTCGATCTCCGCCGGTCCAAATTCACGTCTTTTTGAGTGTTCAACCCTACCGCCCAAAAGATAGGCTATAAGCTGCATCCCGTAGCAGATTCCAAGGATGGGAATCCCTAAATCAAGTATACCGGCATTGGGTGAGGGCGAGCCTTTATCCCAAACGCTTGCCGGACCTCCTGAAAGAATTATCGCCTTTGGCTGAGATTTCTTTATCCTCTCTAAGGGCTCGTTAAACGGTCTAATCTCAGAATAAACGCCGATATCACGGACCCTTCTCGCAATAAGCTGAGTGTACTGAGACCCAAAATCGAGGACTAAAACGCTTTCACGCATGCTGACTCTCTTTTATTCTTAGCTTAGAAATAATACAATATAATTAAGAGAGAGTGGATTATTAGCATTCATAATAATATTCAAGAATCAAGGCTTAAGATTTACCTAGTTTAAGTAGCGTGCTACTGTTTCTTCTTTGTTGGCATAAATCGATGGAAATACGTAAATCGCACTTGGGTATAAGAGAGTATTGTCTTAGTTTACGGTTTGTTATAAAGAAATCTATTAGTCAGTGGGACAAAGCTATACAGGTTAAAGATTATTCGATTCTGTAATTCGGCGCCTCTTTTGTAATTATCACGTCATGCACGTGACTCTCACGAAGCCCAGCCAAGGTAACCTTTATAAATCTAGCCTTCTTTCTAAGCTCCTGAACGTTTTTGCATCCTGTGTAACCCATTCCGGCCTTTAGACCGCCAACAAGCTGATAAATCATTGCTGCAATCGAGCCTTTATAGGGAACCCTTCCCTCTATTCCTTCAGGAACGAGTTTTGACTCCATCATCTCGTCCTGTGCATATCTATCACGGCTTCCCTTCTTCATCGCCTCGATCGAGCCCATACCGCGATAAACCTTGTAAGTCCTTCCTTGATAAAGAACCACCTCTCCTGGGGCTTCATCTGTGCCTGCAAAAAGATTTCCTATCATAACTGAGTGTGCTCCTGCCGCAAGGGCTTTGGTTATATCACCAGAATACTTTATGCCACCGTCAGCGATTACAGGCATATCATACCTTTCTGCTATCCTTGCTACTTCTCCAATAGCCGTAATTTGAGGTACACCAACTCCGGCGATTACTCGAGTCGTGCAAATTGATCCGGGTCCCACTCCAACCTTTATAGCATCAGCCCCGGCTTTTGCCAAAGCCTCTGCCCCGTCGGCAGTTCCTATGTTTCCTACAACCAAATTTACCTTACGGAAGTTCGATTTAGTCGAAGCTACTGCTTCGATTACCCTTCTTGTATGTGCGTGTGCTGTGTCAATTACTACAACATCGCATCCCACTTTCAGTAGAGCCTCTATAGTTGCCTCCCTCTCGGGTCCAACGCCGACTGCGGCTCCGCACCTCAGGCGCCCCATCTCGTCCTTACAGGCGCTGGGATGCTTCTCTATCTTTTCTATATCCTTCATTGTTATAAGGCCACGCAGCCTGAACTCGGAATCCACTACAGGGAGTTTCTCAATCTTATATTTATGAAGAAGCTCTTTAGCCGCCGCAAGTGTGATTCCCTCCGCAACCGTTATGAGCCTTTCTTTAGGAGTCATTAACTTGTCAACCCTGAAATCCAGGTTCTTCTCGAATCTGAGGTCTCTATATGTAATAATCCCAAGGAGTCTTCCATCATCCTCAGTAACAGGGAGTCCAGTAATGTTATGCTGGAGCATGATATCAAGTGCCTCTTTAACCCTTTGAGATGGACTAACCGTCATAGGGTTTATTATCATTCCGCTTTCATGCTTTTTCACCTTTTCTACTTCAGCTACCTGCTCTGCTATACTCAGGTTTCTGTGAATGACACCAATACCGCCCTCCTGAGCCATAGCTATAGCTGTTTTCGCATCTGTGACCGTATCCATGGCTGCACTAATGAGTGGAATACGGAGCTTGATTTCCTGGGTTAAATGAGTTGATACATCTACCTCATGTGGAAGAACCGCAGAATAATCCGGCATTAAAAGGACATCGTCAAAGGTTAGACATTCCTCCATTTTATCCTGAAGCATAGAAATCTACCTTCTTGACTTTCTAGCCTTGATCCGTCTTTTCTGTGGCCTTCTTCCGTTGCCGCGCAAGCTTGTTTTTGCCAGTTTTAACACCTTTTTTGGTGGGGAGGCATTTTTGGAGGGAGTCTTTACAACTTCTATTACCTTTTTTCTCATTTCAGGAATTGTGACCCCGAGTTCAACCACAATCTCCTGTTCCCTTTGGCCTATATTCACAAAAACAGGAAGCACCCCAACATAGGTCCTAGTATCAACCCTTTCAAAACCTAATGCCTTGAGAAGCTTCTTCGGTAGAATAGGAAATTGTATTGTTGCTACCTCTGCCGTCTCCTCTGGAAGCAAGCCATCCTGGCTAACGCTTATTTTAAGTCGTGTGGATTTCATCCAACTACACCCCTCTCTGAATAAAATACACTCATGCTATTTTATATATATGAAAGAAGGGGAATAAAACAGCAAATCTTTAATCCATTTAATCTCAACCTTATTATTGTTTACAACCAATAAAAGAATAATAGGGGAGATTTCTTTACCCTCGCTTACCCTATCTTTCTTATTGGAGTATTTTACTTAATTTGAATAAAATAGCAAGTATTCTGTAAAAAAGGTTGTCAAACTCAATTTATAATTCCGCAATAGATTAAGTTTTTACAATATATTGTGTATAAAAGTTAATCCCACACAATAAGCTATAGTTACGAATAATCAAAACTGGTTTTATTAATAATCTTAGTATATTACAGTACATTTTCAACTTCCTTGCTCTTTAAAAAAGCATGCTCTATGCTTGTGTTTAATTCAAATCCGATCAGGATTGAAAAAGAAATCCAATAAAACCAAACCATCAATATAACGATAGCTCCCAAGCCTCCATATATCTTATTGTAGTTAGCAAAATTATTAACATAATAAAAAAAGCCCACCGTTGCCAAAATAATCAGCAAAAACGCAATAATAGAACCGGGGTTTATAAAAAACCACCGTTTAATAACTGAGGGAACAAAATAATATATAAAACTTATCCCAAAAAAGACAATAAAAAATTCCATAATCCACTTAAGCCAAAGAAGGAAAAACGAGGTGAACCTATCTGAAACCAAACCTTTGTTCAGAAGAGAATCCACTGCAAATGTGCCCAGCAAATGAATACTAAAAGCAAAAAGCAGAATTAATGTCTCTATAATGACTAAAAGGGTGGCTATTAAGCGCTCTTTAAAAAAATTCCGCCTAATAAATGCTTGAGAATCCTTATTGAAAGCCATCATCATTACATAAACACCCTGGGTCATTAAGTAAATGGTAATAATAAAGCTAAGCGATAACAAGCCAGTTTTTCTCTCTGAAACAATTCCTTTTACGGTGGGCCATATAAGCTCAAATATGTCAGGCGGGATAACGCTTTTTACTAATATTTCTATGTTTATCTCCAAGCCATGAATAGGAACATAAGGAATAAGTGTTAGTAAGAAGATAAGAGCCGGGAATAAGGCTAAAAAAAAGTGATATGCCATTGCAGAAGAACGAATCCATATATTATCCTTCCTCAACTCCCTGATAAAAAACCGGATTACCGCGAGTAGCGAAATCCCCCTGAATCCCGGAGGCTTAACTGCATCCAGCAACTCACAAATTTTCTTATAAGATTCCGGTATTAAAGATAATCCATTTAACTTATATTTGCTCACTTGATCTGAGTAAAATCAAAATCTCCAGGCTGATGATTAAATTTAATAGTTTTAATGGCCTAACTATAACAAGATCCGTCACTAATTGGAATTATAAAGTTATTTACCTAAGCAGACTATGCTTCAGTAACGACTAAGGCATCACTAAAGAGCATGAAGCCATAACTAGTCTAATTGAAGTCAAATAAATTTAAAACTATCTATAACAAAGTTTTACTCATGAACTATGCACATAATACACTTAAGGAGGAGCTATTTGGGATTTGATCTCTCAAAACCAGCTATACTAGTGTTATATCTTAAGCCTAGCACTCTCCCCTTAGATGGGAATACGATGAAGAAAGGCACGGATTCATCGGGCTTGATGTCATAATTAAGCCCTGCCAGCTTTGTAGGATAATTTAAATTTATATCACCATTTTCTCTCTGGAGTTTATTCATTATGTCCTCAAGCGCAAGGGTTTCTAGTTCAGCATCACTAAATGTGTTGCCTGCATAAACAACCTGCTCATCGAGCTTCTTGCCACCGCTTGAAAATTCTCCCCTGATTTTTATATGGCTAATACCATATATAGAATTATTTGTAATCCTTCCTGAAACAACGTAAATGAGTCCATTTATACTACTAATCCATTTGCCCGATTGTTTAGATACAATGATTTTGTCTTCTAATCCCTCAAAAGTCCCAATTTCTAGCTTTGATAAAATGAAATTAGTGAACCTACCGGTTTTATCTTTGGAAACTAACTCCAAACTTACTATAAGTGAGACTATAGAAAAAATTATGATGACTAGAATAAATAGCAAAGCAAGAAAAGAAATAATCCTTTTTAACAAGCCCGCACTTGAGCCCCCTCTGCCTATTACGGATTTTGGTCTATAAGAAGGATATTTTCCTAAGCTTGTTCTTCTGGTATTTATTAGCTTTTCCTTACCTATTACCGATTTATCCTGTTTTGGTTTTATTTCATCCATTTCTTTTATATCACTTTCCTGATATAAACCCATCCCTTTTTGCAGTACGTTACCTTCTTGTGTCTCTTCATCAAATAATTTTGGTGTATCTACCGGTTTCTCTATCGGGTCCTTATTAATAGAGATATTCTCCCAGTCGTACCCCGAATGCCCTGCCTTATCTCCCATAGCCAAGGGTTCTTTTGTTTCGCTCGTGTCAGGATTTTCTATACTAAGCTCATCATTTAGCTCTAAAATCCTTGATCCTTTCATATTAATTATCTCTTCCGGCGCTAGTGGTTTCTTCGACTCATTACTTAAGTCTTCATTAATTAAGAAATTTTTTTTGGGTTCATCCTTTTTCACTAGACTATTCGCCTCTTAATCAGCGATTTTGATGTTGCTACCTGAAAAGAAATAAATTGAAATAAAACTTCCAACTAATAAATACATCTTTTATGCCTTAAATCAAACATTAGATATCTAAAAAATAATGTTCTCGACTTTCTAAGTCAAGATTATTGTTTTTTTAAATTGTTCCTCATCCAAAAACTTAACAGTTAATCCAAATCCTTTATATCAATCGTATATATTAATTGGAATCCAAGCTTAGGAGATAAAGGAATAAATTATTAGGTATTGACTTTTAGGTAAGTGGAAGTATGGTTTAATAATATTTCTTAAATAGGGGGAAAATAGAATGGAGAAGGACTACGAGAAAAAAGACGAAGA
>JAKEHC010000129.1 GCA_022615255.1 Candidatus Dadabacteria bacterium
AATCAGGTAGTTAATACCTTTGAACCAAGATTCAAGCCTTTGGATTTTTACCCTGGGTTTAAGGAGAAATTTGAGAATTTAATAGAAGAAGCGCCTAGCGATGAGGAACATGAAGAGGAGTTTCCGGAAGAAGAGCTACCGTCTGAAGAAGCGGATTTGACGCCATTCGGTGCCCCTGGTGTTCCGCCAATTAATCAACAACCGACTGATGTTCAGGGCAATCGAGTCCCAGTAGATGTTGAAATACCAACGCCTCCACAAGGTCCTTGAGTGGATGTAGACAATGGCAATGAGAATCTTAAAGCTTAGCGTCGTTTTAATCCTCCTTTTTTATCTTGTTACCTGCGGCGGTGGGGGCGGGGGTGCGAGAGATGCCTCAATTAATCTCTTTATCCAACTTCCAGAGGAATTCTTTACTGATTCAACTACTGAGTTATCCAGCGAGCAGGTTATTAGACAATTGATTTTTCAGGGGCTGATTGTTGCCCTGATGGTGTCTGGGGATGATTTCCAGCCGCCAATAAATGAAATTATTCCGGTTTCTACTGATGGCCCTACACGGGCGACGATTTTCGTGCCAGCAGGGATGAATAGGCTATTCGAAGCCAAGATTTTTGATGAGAACGACATACTGGTGGCTATATGCAGCGCCTTTGAAGATATTTTCTTTGGAGAAGAAAACGATGTAGTTCTTCCGTGCTCTCCTTTTGCGTGTACCGATTGCTCTAACCCGATATGTGAGGGAGAGAGGTGTGATTTTGAGGATGAGACTAAGGTATGCGTTAATGGTCAGTGCGTGACGCCGACACCGCCGCCGACACCTACACCCTCCCCGACACCTAGACCTACGCCAACACCAACTCCAACTGCAACCCCTACTCCAACTCCACCTGTTTTCTTCGGGTGCTGTGAAATAAGTCAGCAAGAAAGTTGTTTCGAATCATCAAACATTCAGTGCGCTCAAGCCGGAGGGGACTTTGTAGCGGGAGGTTTCTGCACCGAAGGTGGGGTATGCTCAGCAGCGCCACCAACACCTACGCCCAGCCCAACACCAACTCCTACTCCTACACCATCCCCCACACCGGAACCGGAGGTATGTTGTGATTTTGGTGAAGGATGCGCTACTATTCCGGCATCGGAATGTGGGTCTGAGGTTTTTTGCTCAGCGCCATGTGGAGAATTTTGTTGCTCCCCCCCACCAACCCCAACACCTACTCCATCCCCCACACCGGAGCCAGAGGGATGCTGCCAATTCGACGAAGGTTGCGCTATTACTACAGAATCGGAATGTAATGGAACATTTAATTTGGGAAAGTCTTGCGATTTAGAATCTGGTGAATGCTTTTTTTCTTTCTGATTAACATCTATTAACTTATACGCCCAGTCCAGTAGCTAAATAGAACAGCAGGATTATACATCTAAAACTAGGTGAATTTTGTTTCAAATGAAAAGAGGTTCCCGATAAATAGCACTTTTAGAATGCTTATAAAGTTCTTCTCTTTAGGTTGTTAATTCTATTAATTAAGATCTATCTTGATTTTGAAGAAGAAGAGTTAAATTTTGCTAAGGTATTCCAATCTATCTTTCCATTAATACAAAAATCTTGGCTAAATTCTAGACTTTTTTCGGTTTAAAACGCTTTTTTGTTAATTCATTAAAAGTTGAAGCTATTGCCCCATACCAGTCAATATAGTCGCCTAGTCGTTCTTCAATAAATCTTATCTCTTTATCGCTAAGCTCCCTATCTAGCTCCTGCTCAGCGACATTTTGTAGGTCTTCAACATTGACCGAGTAAACAATCCTATTTTTCGCATTCATGGTTTTGAACCTCTTGTTACTTAAATTTATTAAAATAAGCATCAATTTCCGGTCTTAGTTCAATTCCGGCTCTTTCAAAACAATTCAGCAATTCTTCATAACTGCCTTCTCCACCGAGAAAATCCCAAAACTCATTAGCTACAAATAATTCTTCCTCTAAATCAAGCATCCCTCTCATTGTCCACCTATCATACGGTTTTGGTTCATAGGGGTTATAAGGAATTGCTATCGTGGTTTTAGTGAGCGGTTCTAAAGGCCAATTTTAAACCTTAATTCTTTCAATTGCAGTTCTGCTGAATACAAATCACCTATAAAGTCAGTATTTATATGTTTGAAGCGATCTGCGTAATCAGCAAATGAGTCCATTACTTGGTAATATTTCTTTCTATCATTTGAGATTACGTACAATCCAACATTATTGTAATCAATTAAAGTTGCTAATCTACCTACACCAGACCATGCTCCTGTTGATAACTCTACTTCGAAAGCATTTTCAGGTATCAAATTTCTACCTTTCTCACGAAACCATAAAACATCAATTTTTCTAAGAACCTCATAATTGGCAAATTGCAGTGCAGGGCATTTTTCTAATGTGGTAATATCTGACAAGTTTTTGCCATTGAATTTCTTGGCTTTATCAGGACAAAAAGTTTTAAGCCCACGACTATTCCCGATTTCCAAGAGTCTCCCTTGTAATACTGAATGCAAGCTTTCTTCAACTGTGTTTTTAGGTTCTGAAAAAATAAAGGGTTTAAGAAGTAGATTCCATGAATTAGTAAACTGACTACAATCGAGTTTATTAGTCCTGCCTGTTAATATAATATTCAGATTCTTATCTATATTGATTTTGTACTCGCCGTTTCTATCATGGCTAATTTTTGATAAATGTTTAAATAACAATTGTGCGGGAATAATTATAGTTCTTTTGACTTCTCCACAAATAAAAGCAATAAATGGATTGTCCAGATTTGCCATTTCCTCGACTGTCAAATAGTTCAGTCCGAAAAAATATCTCCTATTTCCCTCTGACGCAGCACGTATTAATACATTTGCTTCTGCGATTTTATAAGTTCTTGCTTTTAATACTCTTACCAACTCTACGTTTGTTTGAAGCTCTTTAGCCTTTGATAGAAATTCAGCCACTAAAATTTCGGAAGGTGAAGATGTCTTATTACTCTTCATCTTGATTAACTTCTTTTACTTCAAAAGCATCGTTAATTGCGGGTTCAATTTTGTCAATCAAAAAATTATCCTTTTTGCGGTCGTTTTCTGTAGATAGGTCTTCACAATCCCCTAAATAATATTCTGCATTTCGACAAGCTTCTTCTTTATTTTCGGCTTGAATATCTACAATATAGGTTCTTGAAAGCAAGACTCTGTACTTTTTCATAATCTCAATTTAAATAGTGAAAAAAATATTTCAATATCTAATCAGTTAGCACTGAGGTTTTTCCAATCCATATACTTCTTATTTTATTAAAACTTCGCTTTTTTACAATAGGCTATATTGCAAATGAGAGAATAGTTATCCGAGTATTAAGCCTTGGAGGTATTTCTCTCATACGCCCAATCCAGTAGCTCAATTGGGTGAGCGGTTTTAATATTTAGTCCATCTCGTTTAATACCCATTCCTATCTGAAGAAGGCATCCGGGGTTTCCTGCAACCAAAACCTGTGCTCCTGTCTCTTTGAGTTTAGACATTTTCCGTTCAAGCAGTCTTTCTGCCATTTCGGGTTCTGTAAGATTATAAATCCCAGCGCTTCCACAGCATAGGTCTGATTCTGGAAGCTCTACAAACTCGATTCCGGGAATCTGCTTTATTATTTTTCTTGGATGCGCTTTTATTCTCTGTGCATGGGCTATGTGACAGGCGTCCTGATATGTAACCCTGAGCCTAAGTTCTTTTAATTCTCCCTGAAGTCCTTCATCAGCCAGGAACTCCATTACGTCTTTTGTTTTTTTGCTTAATTCTTCTGCGCGACTAGAGTAGGAGGGATCGTTTTTAAGGAGGTCTCCGTACTCCTTCATGGTAGACCCGCACCCGGCTGAGTTGACAATAACTGCATCAACATCGTAGCTTTTAAAAACATCTATATTGGAACGCGCGAAGTCCCTCGCCTCAGACAAACGCCCTGAATGAAGGGATAAAGCCCCACAACAGCCCTGTGTTTTAGGGATAACGATCTCACATCCGTTTTGAGAAAGAACCCTTACTGTAGCCGCATTTGTTTCGGAAAAGAGAACACTCTGGACGCAACCTGTTAGGAGAGCAACACGATAGCGTTTTTTCCCTTTAGCCGGTGTCACTTCCCTTAATGATGAAAAGATGGATGAAAACTCTATGTTCGGCAGCATTTCTTCCGTATGTGCTAACTTCTTGGAAAGCCTATGAAGAATTCCTGAGGACTGGATTAACTTATTAATCCCTGTAGCCTGGTACAAAGAAAGAAAAGGAATAAGGAATCGGAGTCTCTTAGGATAAGGAAACACTGAAAATAAAAGGGAGCGATAGAATTTCTCTGAGTAAGGTCTTTTGTAGCGACGCTCGATCTGAGACCTTCCGGCTTCAATAAGGCTGCCGTAGCGCACACCGGAAGGACAGGCAGGCTCACATGCTAGGCACCCAAGACATAAATCAAGGTGCTTAACCAATGATTTGCCAAGCGGAATCCTTCCCTCTAGGGCTGATTTCATCAGATAGATTCTTCCCCTTGGGGAATCGAGCTCATTTCCTGTCTCAAGGTAAGTAGGACAAGCCGTGAGGCAAAACCCACAGTGCACGCAGTCGTGGATAATATCAAGACTCGGTTGGTCTATTTCATCAAAGGCTTTATGGATTATTTCTTTTTCTTCCATAGG
Source organism: Candidatus Dadabacteria bacterium (assembly GCA_022615255.1). Taxonomy (GTDB): domain Bacteria; phylum Desulfobacterota_D; class UBA1144; order Nemesobacterales; family CSP1-2; genus CSP1-2. The sequence goes on from JAKEHC010000129.1 coordinate 4,678, forward strand.
AATCTTTAACCGTTACCTATTGTAAACTCAATTGTTTCGTATTTGGTTTCGCTAAGCATTTGCCTAAGCTCAGAATCTTTAGAAAATCTCTTTTGATTAAGCCTTCGCTCTCGAATCTGAAATCTCACTGATGGTAGAGAAAACGGGTAGGGGGTTATAGTAAAATTTATTCCATCACTTGATTTAATGCTCAGTGTTGTTGACGAGCTATCATAGTTAAGCGGCGCGTATCCGATTTCATTAGATGTCCAGCCGTGGCAAAGCGCCAGGGAGATTATATCTCCAATCTGGACGAGCCTTAGATTCACCTCTACCTCTTTAGGAAAAGAAGATAGGTCTAAATTTGATTTGTTAATATTCAGCGAATTTGAGAGGAAATCAATGACTTCCTTGTGAAAAGTCTTTGGGTAGCTATTATTTGAATTTTTATTGAGTGATTTCTCGTTCAGTTTTCCAAAATGAAGAGCGATTAATGCCGAGGCATAGGGGTGTTCCTCAGAGTGTCTTTTAAAACAACGTCTCCATATCTCGGTTTGTTCTAGGGATGTCATTTCTAAAAAGTTTTTTGGGTATTGATTTTCATGATTCACCTCAGGTGTCGAATCCCATTCCTTCCAGCCGTTGTCATGTTCCTTAATTGCAAAAATTACCTCATCGTATGGGACTGGTTTGGTGAATTTATCATTGCCCCAGTGTCTCATTATTTCACCCGATAGCTCTGCGTGGTCGTGCTGATTAATAAGGATCCAACCCCTTTTGTCGTCTCTTCGTATCATCAATTACGCGTCCAATCATATCCTAGCTAAGTAACCCTAGTTCTGCAAGTATGGGTTAACTTGGTAATTCTCTGTAGGGCAGGTTTTCCACATTGCTTTCATTGTAAACTTCGTGAAGCAATTTGACGCCCCGTGTCATTCTGAGCGAAGCGAGGAATCTCAACGTAGGGAACGCATATATGCGTTCCCTACAAGTATGTGACGGTATTATTATAGAAC
>JAKEHC010000002.1 GCA_022615255.1 Candidatus Dadabacteria bacterium
GTAGGAGCTACCGTTGCTGTCGCTGTCGGTGTCGCTGTAGGCACCGCTGTAGGCTGTGGCGTAGGTGGTGGTGTAGGCTGACATAATGCGGCGCCAGAACAATTAGGATCCGAACAGTCTGTAAACGGATTCTGAAGCGGGTTATTGTTTATCCCGTCATCACAGTTATTAAAGGCTACGCCCTCCTGACATTCCGGGTCAGCAAAACATACATCCTCATTGCAATCAACGTTTACCTGATCGCACCTGAACGCCTCACACTCAGGGGTAAGAATACACTGTGGCAGATCGCAGTTGTCTGTGCAATCTAGCCCTGTAAACTCCAAGGCTCCTATGTCCGCCACCATGCTCTGGTTACACCCGGGGAATGGGTTACAGCTCCTTCCATTCCCGTCCTTATCAAGTGAGGGACCTGAGTTGTTTGCCATGTTTATTGCCGGGGCAAAGTTCGTTAGATGATAGTTCCTGTTCCCGGGTGAAACGAACATGATAAAATCCCTTGTGAGAAATTTGTTGAAGCCGTTATCCTTGAGTATGCATAACGGGTCTATGAATACGTCCCTTGGTGACAGCGAGTTCCCAGCTATGCTGTTTATCAGGTTTAGCTCTGCTATCACAGGACCGCAGAATATGTCCCTCCCCTCCGCTCCTGCATTGATAGGCTCTCCATCAACAAATAGAGTGGGGGCTGTGTTGTTCCATACTATATCGTTCTCTAGTGTTACCAGGGATGCAAAATCTGCTACGAATACCCCTCCCCCCTGTCCATCGGCGGAGTTGTCTGTTATTGTCAGGTGGTTTGTTATTACGTTGCCTGCCTGCACTACGCTTAATCCGCCCCCGTTCCCAGCCAGGAAATCTCCTCCAGCCTTATTCGCCGCAAGACATACGTTTGTCATCTCAAGGTCCGAAGTGAATTGCGGCCCGAGTCCCTTACCTACGCCGACACCGCCTCCGCAACCTGGAAAATCGGAGAAGAAATCGCATTCCGCTACGTTCTCTAGTATATCGCTATCCCTTACAAACACCTTGCCGCCGCAGAATGGCAGGCCGTTCTCGCCATTCTCATCGCATGCGTTGCCTATGAATATGCCTCCGCCTGGGTCCTCTGCCATGTTGCGGTTAATCTCTACCCTTTGTAAATCCCCTACTGCCAAGCCCTGCTCGCCAGGGTCGCCTTCAAAATCGTCCTCAAAATTATCAAACGCTATTCCGCCTCCAGGACCAACCGCTCTATTATCGTTTATAAGGGCATCCTTAACCTCTAGCGAGCACTGGAAGCCTACAAAGATTCCTCCACCGGCGCCCTCATTGTCATCGCCGACATTACCCGGAGCCTCTCCTCCATTAGCCCTGTTCCCTATAATCTGTGTCCTAGCCTCTGGAATGGGTACGCTACCATCCAGGGTCCCTATGTTAATAGAGCCGCCATTCTCACAGTATATACCCCCTCCTCTACCAGAGCTGTCCTCGCTACTAGTCCCAGCGTTGCCTGCCTGGTTATCGTTTATTGCTGAGGGGAAGATATCGTCTACCTCGTGTATGTTTAAAAATGAATCTGTATCTAGATAAATTCCACCGCCGTCTCCCTCTCTCGCTATGTTGCCAATAATAAGGTCTCCCTCTAATTCGAGTGTGGTATCATCCTCTATGAATGCGCATCCACCATCGTTATCAGCTACGTTGAATGTGCAAGGGGTTCCGTAAAGGGTTATTTGCTGGCAATCATTACCGTATATACCGCCGCCTACGCCATGTTCATCACCGCTTTCAGTTCCCTCAGCCTGGTTCCTTGTTATTGCGCCTCCCGCCGTTGTTATTGTGGCTTCATTCTCACAATATATGCCGCCCCCTCTTGCTCCATCGTCACGATCATCAGCGAAATTCTCTCTAATGACGACTCTATTCAGGTCAAGTACGTCGCCGAGGATACCGGCAAAGCTGCCATTTATAAAAATCCCACCGCCTTCATTTGCATCATTGCCTGCTATTAGGACGTCCTCCATTCCAACTGTGGAATCAAGGATGTAAAAGCCTCCACCATCGCCGTCTGTCTCATCACCCGTCAGACCATTCCCCTTATTTTCTAAAACCTGACAATTATTGAACTGCACCTGTGACGATTCTAGGACGAATACCCCTCCGCCTCCTATGTCATCTGGATTTAGCTCATCGGTGCCGTCGGCGATGTTTGCCGATATAATGCATCGGTCAAATTGAGCGCTTCCTCTGGTCTCAACGTCCGTGCTATTACAGATAGCCATACCGGCTCCGGCTCCTGGATCGCCCAGATCATCGGTAGCGGTGTTGGAGCTTATGAAAAGGTCTTCAAGTATGACGCCGCCCGAGTCATTTACCAGAACGCCTCCACCCGCAACTATTTCAGTTTCCTGCGCATCCTGACATTCCTCTATCGCTATGCCGTTTTGTATAATAAAGCCCGTTACAAAGATAGAACCCGAGGCGTCTATGAAAAGACCGGGTGAATCTCCATCTATGGTAGTCGGATTCAAAATAGGGTTTCTATCTACATCATCGTAATCAGCCACTCCGGCTACGATTGGAAAGCCCCCGAGTAAATCTATATCGCTCATTAAATCGAACTTTACATTCTCTTCATAGAGACCCTCGGCAACCTTGATGCGGTTTCCAGGACCGATAGGGTCTGGAGCAACACAATTGTCTCCGTCAAGAGCCTCCTGAATACTCGCACAAGGCGTTGTTTCAGTCTCACAAGGGCAATTATCGTCATCGCCAAGAGGAGCAGGGGCAACAAAGCGATCCAGTGCATTAGCGTTTCCTTCTATGATAAATGGGAGAAAAACAAGCAGGAATAAAAATAGGGTATACTTTATTACCTTTAATCTTGAATCCTTCATCCTTTTGATCCTCCTTAAAGATTTTATGGTACAAAAAACCTGTCTATAAACTTGTTCGATTAGCATAATATTTATAATAAATAATAGACGTTGTCAAGTATTTATTTTTGTATTTCCCCTCCTTCTTCTTTTATCCTCCCCTTTGAAAAAGGAGAGTTAGAGGGGATTTCGGTAGAATCCACTTATATTCCTACTTCATGGAGAACATAAATCTCCCTAAATCCCTCTTTAACATAGAGGGAAACTTCAAAATCCCCCTCTGAAAAAGGGGTGAACCCCTTTCCCCCTTTCATAAAGGGAGATTTAACATCATTTACCAGGTTCATTAATCAGCTTATCAATATTATTCTTTATATTTAGATAGTCCCTTGAGCCTATTATATACGTAACCTCAATCTCACTCCCATCTCCGGTTTTGCCAATGTATAAAGACGGAACTACGTTAACGCCCAGTTTTTTACCTAACTCAATTTCGCCATCTATATCAGGCGCATATTTATTACTTTTTATACACTTCTCTAACTCCCCCTGATTTAGACCTAATTCCTTGGAAGCACCTAATATTTTTTGAACGTCAAGGTAATCATTACTGCTATAAGCGAGGTCGAAGACCTCCCAAAACTTGCCTTGGTCCCCGGCGCATCTAACTGCGTTTGCGACAGGTATGGCATTTTTATGCGTTTCCTTAGGAAAATCCATGTAGACATATCTGATCTTCCCATCCTTTATTAAGTTGTTCTGAATATTAGGCATGACATCTTCATGAAACTTCCTGCAAAAAAATGACTCATAATCGCAGAATTCTATTAAGGTAATCGGAGCATTTTGATTGCCTTTGATTTCACCCTGATTATCAAAGGCAACAATCCTCGTTCTTTCAGGGCGTTGATATGTGCTAAATGCTTGTGAATCTTTTTTCAGCTCCTCAACAGTTGAAGCCATCTTTTGATTACTCTCTTTCATAGAGGAGATCTCATCTTTTATATTAGAGATTCTCCTATAGGCTCCAAAGCCAAGCGCCAGGCTGAAAAGCGCTATTACTAGGGTAACAATCGTTAAATTTTTCATTTTATAAGCTCCTTATTTATTGGTCCTCCCCTTTCAAAAGGGGAGTTAGAGAGGATTCGGTGAAATCCCCCTAAATCCCCCTTTAAGAAAGGGGGAATTGATTTCTTGTCAAGGAATGGAGGACTAAAGTCCTCCGCTACATTGCAGATTGCAGAAGAGGCATTCATCAAAGGGTGCAAATTATTTGGTCTCCTTATGAAGGGTGTGACGCCTGCACCACTTGCAGTATTTTTTAAGCTCCAACTTTTCCTTATGATTCTGTTTATTCTTGCTGGTTGAATAATTCCTTCTTTTGCAGTCGCTGCAAGCGAGCGCAATGATAATTGTATTATCTCCCATTTTTGTTTCCTCTACTGAGTGATTTTAGTAACAACACCTGCTCCTACTGTCCTTCCACCCTCTCTTATCGCAAACCTTAACCCATCCTCCATCGCCACTGGCGCTATCAAATCCACATCCATGTTCACATTGTCCCCGGGCATCACCATCTCTACCCCCTCTGGCAGCTTTATGCTCCCTGTCACATCTGTCGTCCTTAGGTAAAACTGCGGCCTATACCCTGTGAAAAACGGCGTGTGCCTCCCACCCTCTTCTTTCGTCAGCACGTATACCTCTGCCTTAAACTTACCATGGGGCGTTATACTCCCCGGCGCTGACAATACTTGCCCCCTCTCCACCTCGTCCTTTCCTATCCCCCTTAATAATACCCCTACGTTATCCCCCGCCACTGCGTCATCCAGTATCTTCCTGAACATCTCTAAGCTCGTCGCTACTGTCTTCTTCGTTTCTTTAAATCCTACTATCTCTACCTCTTCTCCACCCTTTATCTTCCCCCTCTCTACTCTCCCTGTTACTACTGTCCCCCTACCTGATATGGTGAATACGTCTTCTATTGCCATTAAAAACGGCTTGTCTACCTCTCTTACAGGCTCTGGCACGTATTTGTCTACTGCGCTCATTAGCTCTATTATCTGCTTCTCTGCCCCCTGATCCCCCTCTAATGCCTTCAGTGCGCTTACTCTCACTATTGGTATCTCATCCCCAGGAAACCCGTACTTGGTTAATAGCTCTCTTACCTCTAGCTCCACTAAATCTAATAGCTCCGGGTCGTCCATGGCGTCTACTTTGTTAAGCGCTACCACTATGCACGGCACCCCTACCTGCCTTGCCAATAATATATGCTCTCTTGTCTGGGGCATTGGCCCATCGGGGGCGCTCACCACTAATATCGCCCCGTCCATCTGTGCCGCACCTGTTATCATGTTCTTTACGTAGTCTGCATGCCCTGGGCAGTCCACATGCGCATAGTGCCTCGCCTCCGTCTCGTATTCCACATGCGCTATGTTTATGGTTATCCCTCTCTCCTTCTCCTCTGGCGCCTTGTCTATCTCGTCAAACGGCACGAACTTAGCCTTCCCCTGTTTCTCTAGTATCTTTGTTATTGCCGCTGTCAGTGTTGTCTTCCCATGATCTACATGCCCTATTGTCCCTATGTTTAAATGGGGCTTCTTCCTCTCAAACTTCTGCTTCGCCATGGATTGCTTACCTCCTTTGCTTTTAAAGCTATTACAAGCCTTTTACTTTGGCTTTAATCCCTTGAGAAAGCATTTCGGGAACACCAGCATAGTGCGAAAACTCCATAGTAAAGGTGCCCCGACCCTCGGTCATGGACCTTAAATGAGTGGCATACCCAAACATTTCAGCGAGGGGTACTTCTGCTTTTATAGCTTGCATACCACCCCGTAGCTCTGTACCGATGATTCTGCCCCTCCTTGAGCTTAGGTCCCCGATTACTGTTCCCATGAATTCTTCAGGCACAACAACCTCAACACTCATGATAGGTTCAAGAATTACAGGACTAGCATGTCTCACCGCATCCTTAAACGCCATGGATGCGGCGATCTTAAACGCTATCTCGGAGGAATCCACCTCGTGGAAAGAGCCATCGTACAATCTCACGCCAAAATCAACGACAGGATAACCAGCTATAACACCAGTCTCCATCGCCTCCTCGATGCCCTTTTCCACAGCGGGTATAAACTCCTTTGGAATTGCGCCACCCTTAACTTCGTCTATGAATTCAAAGCCCGACCCTCGTTCTCTAGGTTCCAACCTTATTTTCACATGGCCATATTGGCCTCTACCTCCTGTCTGACGGATAAACTTTCCCTCCGCCCGAGAAGGTGATGTGACCGTTTCTTTATATGCCACCTGAGGTTTTCCAACATTGGCATCAACCTTAAATTCACGCTTTAGACGATCAACTATTATTTCTAAATGAAGCTCCCCCATGCCAGCAATAATCGTCTGCCCTGTTTCCTCATCATACCTAACTTTAAAAGACGGGTCCTCAATAGCTAGTTTTCCAAGTGATATTCCAAGCTTCTCTTGATCGGCTTTGGTCTTTGGTTCAATTGCAACAGAAATAACAGGATTTGGAAATTGAAGGCTTTCAAGAATTATAGGCTTGTCTTCATCCGATAGCGTATCACCTGTGATCGTATTCCTAAGCCCAACGGCAGCAGCGATGTCACCCGCACTTACCTCCTTGATCTCCTCGCGCTTGTTTGCGTGCATCCTCAAGAGTCTACCTATTTTTTCCCGAGTGCCCTTAGTTGAATTAAAAACAGTAGTTCCAGAAGCGAGTTTTCCCGAATATACCCTTAAATAAGTAAGCTGGCCGACAAATGGATCTGTCATTATCTTGAAAGCGAGGGCGGAAAAGGGCTCCGTTTCGTTTGGATGTCTGAATTCTTCGCCATTATTATCAGGGTTTATTCCCTTTACAGGAGGTAAATCCATCGGAGAAGGAAGAAAATCTATAACAGCATCAAGAAGGGGCTGAACCCCTTTGTTCTTAAATGCTGAGCCACAAACTACTGGAACCGCCTTTATCGCGATAGTTGCATTTCTTAAAACACTTTTTATCTTTTCTTCCGTAACGGGCTGCCCATTAAGGTAGTCTTCCATTATCTCTTCATCAAAATCCGAAAGCGATTCTATTAGCTTCTCTCTACCCCAAGCAGCCTGTTCCTTTACCTCTTCCGGTATCTCAACAAACTTGTATTGAGACCCCATAGAGTCCTCTTCCCATACAATTAGTTTCATGCGTATAAGATCAATTATTGCTTTGAACTCATCATCTTCGATCCAAGGTATTTGGATAAAAACAGGATTGGAACTCAACCTGCCCCTGATCTGGTCAAGAGTCCTAAAGAAATCGGCCCCCACACGATCCATCTTATTCACAAAAGCGACTCGTGGAACCTTGTAACGGTCAGCCTGGCGCCATACAGTTTCAGATTGAGGTTCTACCCCACCAACACCATCAAAAACGACAACAGTTCCATCAAGCACCTTTAACGATCTTTCCACCTCAATTGTAAAATCTACGTGTCCCGGCGTATCTATGATGTTTATTCGATAGTCACGCCAGAAACAAGTGGTAGTTGCGGCGGTAATGGTTATGCCTCGCTCCCTTTCTTGTTCCATCCAGTCCATGGTGGCGGTGCCTTCATGAACCTCCCCGATCTTATAGGTAAGACCTGTATAATAAAGGATGCGTTCTGTAGTCGTTGTCTTTCCAGCATCAATATGAGCAATAATCCCAATATTTCTAGTCTTTTCTATAGTCATGCCACTACTCAATTACTTTCTCCCTAAACCTACCATCTATAATGAGCAAAAGCCCTATTGGCTTCTGCCATCTTTTGTACATCTTCTCTCTTTTTAATGGCGCCTCCGCGCCCCTGAGCCGCATCCATAATTTCAGATGCAAGCTTTTCTACCATCGATTTTCCTTGCCTGCCTCTTGCGGCGTTTATGATCCATCTGATGGCAAGAGATTGGCGACGAAATGGGTTTACCTCAATCGGAACCTGGTATGTAGCTCCACCCACCCTGCGGGGTCTTACCTCAATTACTGGTTTTACGTTCTCCATGGCTGCGCGAAAGACCTCTATAGGGTCCTTCCCCAACTTTTCTCCAACCACCCCAACTGCTTTATAAAAGATGTTTTCTGCTATACTCTTCTTTCCACCATGCATGAGAGAATTTATAAACTTAGCCGCCATCAAATCCCCATACTTAGGATCCGTAGAAGTCCTTCTCTTTACGACTGAACCCTTTCTCGACATTTTGGCTTTCCTTAGTTATTTAGGCTTCTTGGAACCGTATTTAGAACGGCTTTTTCTTCTATTCTGTACGCCGGTAGCGTCCAATGAGCCTCTTATAATATGGTATCTTACTCCAGGAAGGTCTTTTACCCTACCACCCCTAACTAGAACTACAGAGTGTTCTTGAAGCGAGTGTCCTTCACCAGGTATATAACCAGTTATCTCAATTCCGTTTGTTAACCTCACTCGGGCAACCTTTCTAAGAGCAGAGTTCGGTTTCTTGGGAGTGGTAGTATAAACCCTGACGCACACCCCCCTTTTCTGAGGACAGCTTTGCAAAGCTGGAGCCTTGCTCTTCTTCGTTAGCTGTTCTCTCCCCTCTTTAACGAGTTGCCCTATCGTAGGCATTTATTACATTTTCCCCTATATATCAAAAATTAATCGAATATTTTAACCATGAAATGCATATGTTGTCAAGAATATAAGCGAATTTTGTTGTTGCAAAATGATAATGTCACCTGTATGTAGCAGAAGTCCTCCGGCTTAACCGGAGGATAGCCTTCCACATTTTTCTTAAGGCTATCTAACTTTGCCATGAGCCCTGATCTTTGTCGAAGAATCGAACGAAGATATTGTAGTATGGGTTTGAATAATTAAACCCCTACCCAATCGCGGTTGGAAGCCCCTCCTAACAAAGCCTGGCTGAGGTCTTTAGACCTCCGCTATATTTCTACCCACTACTCCCCATGCTCCTCAAGAAATTTTTCGGCATCCATTGCAGCCATACACCCTGTGCCCGCCGCGGTTACAGCCTGGCGGTATCTGTGGTCTTGGACATCGCCTGATGCAAACACTCCAGGCACATTTGTTTCGGTTGTACCGTTTTTTGTGATAATGTAGCCCTTTTTATCCATCTCTATTTGTCCCTCAAATATTTTTGTATTTGGTGTATGACCAATAGCAACAAATACTCCTTGGCATTTTTTTTCTGTGACTTCCCCAGTGTTCACATTACTTATTCTTACCCCCGATATCCCTTTTTCTTTATCCCCTAATATTTCTACAACAACTGAGTCCCAAATGAACTCTATCTTTTTGTTTTTAAAAGCCCTCTCTTGCATAATCTTTGAGGCTCTTAATTTATCCCTTCTATGAACGATAGTAACCGTAGTAGCGTATTTCGTGAGAAATACCGCCTCCTCTACAGCTGTATCGCCGCCTCCAACAACTATAACCTCCTGACCTTTGAAGAAGAACCCATCACAGGTAGCACAAGTCGAAACACCGTGCCCGAGTAGTCTTTTCTCCGAATCAATGCCGAGGTGCTTTGCCGATGCTCCCGAAGCGATAATAAGTGTTTCAGATTGTAAGACAGTTTCTCCAGCTATTATCTTGAATGGTCTTTTTGACAGGTCTACTGAGGTTACCTCTGCCAATACGCACTTTGCCCCGAATCTTTCTGACTGCTTTCTCATATCATCCATAAGGTCAGGACCCATAATTCCATCTGGAAAGCCCGGGTAGTTTTCAACCGCTGTTGTTAGCGTAAGCTGACCCCCTGCTTGTGTCCCTTCAAAGACAATTGGGTCTAGGTTTGCCCTTGCTGCGTATAAAGCTGCCGTGAGTCCAGCAGGTCCTGAACCTATGATTAAAACCTTGTATTTTTTCTTCAACTGCCCTAAATTGCTCATCTCTCACATTGCCCTATAGGATTTCTAATTTATATAACATCGGGTAAGGTAAGATTCAAGTTATAGAACGTGCCGATTATTATCAACAGGTATTTATAAACGTTTCTATTTAAGATTGTAGATCGAAAAATAGAGGATGTATTCTCAATCGGTTCAAAACAAAATATCTTTGCATTTACTTACCAACATTCACCTTCATTACCTCTTCTAATGTCGTCTTACTAAAACCATCCGTCACCTCGAACTCATTATCAGCGATCTCTATTTCCTTAGCATCTACAACCTCAATAATTGCTTGATTGCTGCCAAGAAATTGAATTGTTCTTAGAGGATAACCCCTTTCAAAAATCTTCCTATATTCCGAACTTGACTCCACATTTGCATCCTTGCCTGAATATAGTGAGCTCAGAGTTTCGTTAACCCTAGATTGGAACTCATTCATTTTCTTCATATCTATATCTTTATATACATCTACATCTTCTGTAACCCATACCTCCTGATAAAGAGCCCCATCCGTATATATCTTATATTTTGTAGCATCATACCCTGATATATTTTTCTTATCGGATGTCCTTTCAATTTTCACGTTTGCCTTTATATTTGATTGACTTGCCTCACCCGGAAGCCTGATCCCCTGCTTTTTCATTTCTTCTTCAATAACTTTTCTCTGTTCCGGTGGCATCTTTTTGAGAGATTCTTCTATATTCTTCTTTGACTGAGCAACAGACCTTTTTATTTCATTGATATAATCATTAATCGTGCCACCCCAGTAAAGCCTTCTGGCAGGATTAAAAGCAAGCACCTGATTACTGTTGTAGTCTATAATTAACCCAGAGTTCCCCTGAAGGGATTTAAGTCTATTTTTTGAAAAATAAAAAGTTGATTTGATCTTTTGATTGGAGGATTCCCGAGAATTGGCTGGAACGCTGTAAATCATTCTCTCGATTACCCACTCCGACCACGCTCTGCTTGAGAAGCACAAAAAAAGTAAAATGAGAATGATAGTTATATATTTGAGAGAAGTCATTTATTCTCACCTCATATGTTTTAATTATATCCGAGAAAATATTACCATAAGTGTAACGCAAAAATTTTATTAAATATTAATCTAACATCCTTTTTGCAGAATCGAAGTATCCATATCACTGAGACACCTTGAGAAAATTGTTAGTGATGGTATTTAAAGCTATAATATTAATAACACTAGGAGTGTTATGGAACTAAATATAAAAAATCCACGGCTTTACGATATTCATTCATTAAAAGGCGCCATTTTTGGTGACTACCCCGGGTTTATTATGCCAAAAAGCTACGGCAACCCTTTAGAAGAATATCTCGCCGTAAGAAAAGGTGTTGGCTTAATTGATCTCTCACACCACGGGAAATTGCGTGTGAGTGGAAAGGAACATTTAAAATTCCTTCAAGGCATGGTGACTAACGATCTTATGAAGCTCGGGGAAGGACAAGGTTTGTATGCAACCCTTCTCACAGTAAAGGGTAGAATGCTTACAGATATGAGGATATACCGTGAGAGAGAATCACTATTACTCGAGCTAGAGCCCGGTCTTAATGAAAAAGTGAGAGAACTTTTAGTCAAATATAAACTATCATACAAGGCTAATATTGAAGACCTAACCGATACTCACTGTTTATTCTCCATCAACGGTTCTTATTCTAAGAGTCTTCTTAAAAAAACTCTAGGTGAAGAAATCCCCGAACTAAAGGAATACGAATTTCTCAAAAGAGTGATAAACGATTCTGAAATCATGATAGTACAAATAAATCGAACAGGAGAAAATGGATACGATATATTCTTGAAGGCAGATGCAGCTAAAACTTTCTGGGAATCTTTTATCGAGAATGGAAGAGGACTTGAAATAAAGCTCGTTGGTCTTGACGCAATGGAAACCTTGAGGATTGAAGCAGGCATTCCCCGTTACGGTGTAGATATGGATGAGGACACAATCCCGCTTGAAGCCGGACTCCTCAATGCTATAAGTTTTGAGAAAGGATGTTACGTGGGACAAGAGGTGATTGCACGTATTAAATGGAGAGGTCATGTGAACTGGTGTCTTGTTGGATTTGAAGTTGAAGGCGACACTGTACCTTGTAAGGGTCATAAAATCTTTCATGATGAACGTGAAATCGGTCATATAACAAGTAGCGTATTTTCTCCATTTTTTAAAAAAGTGATAGCCCTTGGCTACATAAGAAGAGAGTTTAAAGTACCAGGAACAGCAGTGCTAGTAAAGCTTAACGGTAATAGTAAATCAGGTAGGATCGTAAAAACGCCGTTTTATAACAGCATGGTGGGCGGTACTGGATTTGAACCAGTGACTTCCACCGTGTGAGGATGGCACTCTACCGCTGAGTTAACCGCCCCAGCCTTTTACCTTATCCTATTTTAAAAAGAAACTGATAAAAACAAACTTTCACACACAGACTCAATTTCAGAACTCATCTTCAGCGATGAGTAATTTTTCAGCCTCTTCTATTATCTCGCCGAGTCTTTCTCTGAAAACCTTTATCCCACCAAGTGGTATTACTATGCAGGATCTCCCTCCACTCAGTTCGGTGATCCTCAAGTATTTTCCCTTGTGGTTTTCCTTAACATCGAAAAAAAACCTCTTCGACTCGATATCAACATGCTTGCTTAGATGCTCTTTCTCTGCTTTCTCCATGCTCTACCTCCACCTCTTTACCTTCGCCACATAAATTTTAAAATCGGGGTAAAATAATAACCCCATACTAGAAAAAAATCAAGACTTAAAGGTAATGTGCACACACATATGGCGGTTTTCCCTATAATGGGGAAATGGCTATATCTATGGCAAAAACAATTAAAGAAGAACGTCTTCGATGGATAGTA
>JAKEHC010000130.1 GCA_022615255.1 Candidatus Dadabacteria bacterium
ATAACCAGCCTTAACAAAAACCCCTCTAAGCCCTTCGTAGGCATATCTAAGTCGACTTTTTACCGTACTAAGTGGAACGTCGGTAATCTCTGCAATCTCTTTTAAGGGTAAGCCCTCGATTTCTCTAAGCAAGAATACCTCTCTAAATTCCTCTCTCAAATCCTCAATCCCACTTTTGAGTAATCTCTGGATCTCCCTATCCATTGCCCTCTCCTCCTGGTTTCTTTCCCTGCTTTTGATAATATCTAGAACAATTGCGCCCTCGCTTTCGTCATTTGATAAAGAAGCGTCGAGAGAATTATGTTGCCTGTATTTTTCAGTCCTTAGGTAATCTATACACTGATTCCGGGCAATGATATAAAGCCATGTTGCAAATCTTTGGGATGGCTCGTATTTTTGCCTTTTCCCCAGAGCCTTAAGAAACACCTCCTGTAGCAAATCCTCAGCTTGGGCATTAGTAACCCCTATCATTTTCATTATAAATCTTAGCACTCCCCTGCTGTGGCGGTGTATCAGCAGGTCGAAAGCCTCTGCATCGCCGTTTTGAAACCTCAACATAGCCTCTTCGTCAGTCAGCTCTTTCTTAGCTCCTGGTCCAAACACCGAGCGCTCTCTTCTGGGTCTACTTGTTAATACAATTATACGATTAAAAATGGAAAAGGTTTTACATTATAAAGAAATCTATTTCCCTTATCATCATTTCTAATTAGCCATAATACTGCCTGATTTTAGTACAGGTCGGAGAAAAAAACTATTGTTTCTCTGCACTTAAAGCTAAACCCACTCTTTTTCGATTAACCGCTTTCAGGAGTGAACAATTATTTCAAAATATAAAATTGAAGTTTATAATGAATCTTAGTATTGTTCAAACAAGAGAGGTGCCATTTTGAATCGGGTGTTATTTGTAATATCTTTAATCGCTTTCTGCTATAATGCATCTCCACTTATGTCCTCTGAAAAAGATTTTTCAGATGCCCATATGAAAGAGGAGATGATAAACAAATATAGAAAAACTGAGATTTATGTCGAATATAAAAGAATTCTGGAAGAGCTTAGGAAAGAATACGAAAAGATAAGAGATGAAGTCATTAATGGTTACCTTTTAAGAAAGCTTCAAATGTGTTACAAAGAGCTTAAGCTCATAGAAAAATCATTAAGAGATAAATACAGAGAGGGAGGAAGAGAACTACTTGATAAGCGTGTCAAAGACAAGGGAAGGCCAAACTAGTTGAAGTTTCACTAACTTGAACAATATTCAAGCCCGCAGCGCCAGAACTCGAAAGAGGATCAGGAGATCGAGATCATGAGTCAGAATTCGGTAGTTATTCCTATATATTCTGATTTCTGTCTACTAAATTCTAACTTTGCTTCTTAGTTAATTGTGGTTAAATAGTTAAATTAAATTTACCTTTATATTCATAACGTATTGCAAAAGGGAGAAAAGTCATGAAAAGCCAGACTGAATATCTTTGGTTTAATACAAAAAACAAGAGAGAAATAATACACATTACTGATAAGGTAAGGGAGATTGTAAAAAAGAGCGGTGTTGAAGAGGGATTCGTTCTGGTTTCTGCTATGCATATAACGGCTGCTGTATATGTGAATGACCTGGAAGAAGGGCTTTTTGAAGACATCTGGGAATGGCTTGAAAAACTCGCACCCTATCGAAAAGACTATAAGCATCATAAAACAGGTGAGGATAACGGCGATGCGCACCTTAAAAATCTAATAGTGCACCATCAGGTGATCGTGCCCGTTACGAAAGGAGATTTAGACCTCGGTCCTTGGCAGAGGGTCTTCTATGCAGAGTTTGATGGACAACGAAGAAAAAGGGTAGTTGTAAAGGTAATGGGAGAGTGAGGTAAGTGAAAGAACCAATAGAAAAAACGGACGTGTTTCAACCAAGAATCTATATCGACAAAGAGGGGAATTGGTATCAAGACGGGGTTCCCATTCTACACAGATGGACCTATCTGTATAACAATAGTCTGCTTAGACGCGATGAGACAGGAAGATACTACGTAGACGAAGGAAGGGGAAAAGTCTACGTATACGTCGAAGACACACCATTTGTCGTGAAAATGACCGAAAAAAGGAGTGACGGCTTCTACTTAATCCTGAACGATGAAACGGAAGAAAAGCTTGATTTCTACAACCTCAAAATGAATGATAAAAACGTACCTTACGTAACTGTAAAAAATGGGGAATTCGAGGCTCGATTCTCAAGACCAGCCTATTATGAGTTTACTAAATACCTGAACCAGGAAGGGGATAGGTTCTACATAGAGGTAAGGGGAACTAGGTATGAGTTAAAAGCACAAAAGTGAGCACGGAAGGGACAAGAAATAAAGATTTAAATTGAGTCCTGAAGGATTCCGCCGCTATTACATCTTCTTCGTGGATTCTTGTATGTAACCGAATGCTTTAGTTACCCCTTTTTACTCAAAAACTAAAGAGTCACAAACCCTCGTAATAAGCTCATTCGAAACCAGGATTCCCTTTTTAGTCAAGTGAAGCGAGCTATCAGATACCTCCAGATAACCCTCTCTCAAGAGGATGCTCAACCAATCTGAATGCAACTTAGTTCCAAATTTCTCTTTGAGATTTATAAGGCTTATCCCATCTCTTAACCTTAACCCCATCAGAACCCTATCATGAAGCGCCTCTTCTTTCTTAAGATATTCGGTAAATGCAACAGGTTTTTTCCCTTCTAAGACTGACTTCATATAGAGATCGGGATTCTTTAAGTTCGCCCACCTGATACCCCAAAGGCTTTTTTTATCCGAGGAAAGGTGGGAGTGTGCTCCAGCGCCAAGTCCTAAATAATCCTCCCCCCTCCAGTAAAGAAGGTTGTGTCTGCATTCAGAACCACGTCTTGCATAGTTTGAGATTTCATACTGCTTATAGCCCGCTAGTTCAAGGAATTCGTCAGTTAAGGTAAGCATCTCAGCAAGTGTTTCTTCATCTGGAAGCGGCAATTTACCCTCTGAATAAAGCGTTCCGAATGCCGTATCGTCTTCAATAGTGAGACAATAGGAAGAAACATGAGTAGTATAAAATTCCATTGCCCTTTCTAAATCCACCCTCCACTCATCAGGTGTTTCAAATGGGACGCCGAACATAAGGTCAAGGTTAAAATTCTCAAACCCGGCTTTGATTATATCTTGTAATATTCTAGAGCTATCATCAGGCGTATTTATTCTTCCAAGGAATTTAAGCTTTCTTTCTAAAAAAGACTGCACTCCGACGCTGATCCTATTCACTCCAATCTCACGGAAACCACTGAGCTTTTCCAGATCCGCTGTCTTCGGATTCACCTCTAATGAAACTTCTATGGAATCCAAAGGTGATGTAATCCTTAAAATTTCATCTATTATTTTCCCTATGGTAACCGGCGAGAATAAGGATGGCGTTCCCCCGCCAAAGAAGATTGAGGTAATGTGGAGTTTTTCAACCGCTTCCCTATAGAAATCTAGTTCTCTAAGAACTGCCTCCGTATATTCCCTTTCAGGGATGCGTTTTCCTACCCCATATGAGTTAAAGTCGCAATAGGGGCACTTTTTTACACAGTATGGAATATGAACATAAACCCCAAATGGCATTTTGTTATTTTACACAAATTGTACAGGCTGAACAAATTAATTAATAATTGTTGTAACAAACTCATTTTGGAGTCATATTTATACTCCTTAAAGGGAGGTATTAAGATGAGAGTATTGTTCCTTTTATTAATTATCTCTTTAAGCATTCTTAGCACTTCCTCTTTAGCCCAGGAAACTGCCGAAACACTTACTTTAGATAAAGCAATCGAGATCGCATTAGAGAACAACCCCTCTTTAGAGGCTTCTAGGGCTACAGTTGATGTTATGAAAGCAAGGGTGCAGGGCGCCCGTTCCGACCTATTTCCCCAGATTGAGTCTAGGTTCATATACCCATTCGTTGGCACTGAGTCAGGTGTGTCATTGGACCAGCTTATATGGGATTTCGGACAAACCTCAAACATTATTAAGGCGACAAAGGCTCAAGTAAAATCCTCAGAATATGATAAAAAAGCCAGTCGCGAGGATATAATCCTAGATACTAAGGTGGCTTATTATACCGTTTTGACGCAGAAGAGAATCGTCGAAGCATCTGAGAAAAGGGTTATCGAGAATGAAAGGCGTTTGGAGCAGGCAGAGGTCTTTTATAAGGTAGGCAGAATATCGAAAATAGAGGTCACAAAGGCTAAGCTAAATCTAGGAAACGCCAGACTCAATCTGATGACTGCAAAAAGCAACTTGGAAAAGGCAAAGTTGCAGCTATCAACAGCGATGGGAATGCTTGGGGATTTCAACTACGAGCTTGAGGATATGTTAGAATATATAATAATAGATGTGAACCCAGAGCAGGCAATAAATAAAGCCTTTGAGCAACGTCCCGAGCTTGACAGCCTGGAAGCCAAGAAGGTAGCTATGAAGGCGAATTTAAAGGCTTCAAAACAGGAGTTCTACCCGACTATATTTGGAAGGACAGCATATAGAATAAAGGGAGAGGGCGCGACACAACCAGGCTTTATAGCTGGAATCGGAGTTCAATTCCCTATATTTGAGGGGTTTTCAACCCTATCCGATATTAACGAAGCAAAAGCCAATCTAAGGCGTTCTCAGGCAGATATCGAATTCATGAAGGGACAGATACTATCAGAGGTAAAGCAGTCGTATCTTAACCTAAGGCTTTCAGAAGAAAGCATTAAGGTAACGGAAACATCTAGAACATCCGCTGAAGAGAACCTAGAACTCGTTAGAGAAAGATACCGTCTTGGCAGGGCCTCAGCCATTGAGCTTGCAGAAGCTGAGGCTCTTTACGCCTCGACAAATGCAGACTTCCTTCAGGCTATTTACAATTACAAAATTGCAGTCGCACAACTAGAAAGAGCGATTGGGGAAGAGCTATAAGAATGAAATCACTAAATAAAAAAAGTGCCGTCATATTGGCTATTCTGTTAGTAGTCATACTATTTCTTGCATATCAAGTCTTCCGAAATGAAGAGGTGTCTATAGCTTATCAAACTGCTAAGATTGATAAGGGCGATATTGCTTCATATATTACAGCAACAGGCACCTTAAATCCCCTTTCCACAATAGAAATAGGAAGTCAGGTCTCAGGAATGATAAAGAACGTGTTTGTGGATTTTAACTCAGCGGTGAAAAAAGGCGAGCCTCTTGCCGAAATTGACCCTATCCCCTATCTAGCCGAGCTAAAACAGGCTCAGGCCAATCTTAATAAAGCTCAGGCAGATGCCGAGACCGCAAGGGCACTTCAAAGAGCAAATGATGAGCTTTATAAAAAAAGGTTGATTTCCAAAGAGGAATATGACGACTCAAAAACAAAATACACTTCGGCAACGGCTAACTTGGACCAGACAAAAGCGGCTTTAGAGATTGCAAAATCAAATCTCGATAACACAACGATACGTTCGCCCATTGATGGGATAGTAATCTCAAGAAAGGTTAACATAGGGCAAATAGTTTCTTCAGGGCAACCCTCTTCTCCCCTTTTCCTGATAGCGGAGGACCTAAATAAAATGAAGCTCGATGCACATGTAAGCGAAGCCGACATCGGTAAGGCAAGAAACGATCAGGAAGCAGAATTTACAGTTGACGCATATCCAAATCAGACATTCGAAGGAAAGGTGCGGCAGGTAAAAAATGAGCCGATAACTACAAATAATGTTGTGACTTATGATGTAGTGATACTTATTGATAATGAAAAACTTGAGCTTAAGCCAGGAATGACAGCAGAGGTAAAGATACTGGTAGCCCAAAAAAAAGATGTGCTTAGAGTGCCGACCGCAGCGCTTAGGTTCATTCCCCCGCCCTCTGCACAGGTTGATGATAAATCCCTTGAACTTAATAGCGGTTCAGTCATCTGGCTATCTCTAAAGAATGGGCAACTCAAGGCTGTTTCGGTGAACACCGGAATAAGCGATGACACCTTTACTGAAATCTTAGATGGCAATATCGGTGAGGGAGAAAAAGTAATAGTAGAGGCTTCTGAAAAAGCCGGCGCAGGCTCTGAACCGCTTGGCCCTATCGTTCTCCCGAAGCCCCAGAGGTTCTAACTCCTTGGAAGATATTATCGTTGTGGAAGACCTACATAAGATCTATAAAATGGGGGACGTGGATGTCCACGCCTTAAGAGGGGTATCGATTAAAATAAAAAAGGGGGAATTTGTTTCCGTTATGGGACCTTCAGGCTCTGGGAAAAGCACTTTTATGAATATACTTGGTTGCTTAGATAAACCAACCAGTGGAAGATACCTTTTAGAAGGGAATGACATTTCTTCATTAAGTAAAGACGAGCTTGCGGAGATTAGAAATAAAAAAATTGGTTTTGTTTTTCAAAATTTCAATCTCCTTCCACGATCGACCGCAATCGAGAATGTAGAGCTTCCTCTGATCTACAACGACATCCCTTCAAATAAAAGATCCAAGCTTGCAAAAGATGCGCTGCTAATAATAGGACTGGAAGGAAGGGAGAAACATTATCCAACGCAACTCTCAGGTGGACAGCAACAAAGGGTGGCAATAGCTAGGGCAATCATAAATGAGCCAAGCATCATTCTAGCAGACGAGCCTACAGGGAACCTCGATACCACTACTAGTGCAGAGATAATGGAAATCTTTAAGAGCCTGAATAAAGATGGAAAAACAATCATAATGATTACACATGAGACGGATATCGCAGCCTTTGCCGAAAAGATAATTGTATTCAGGGATGGAAAGGTTATGAAAGAAAAATGGAGAGGTATGGAAGGGCTTCATGAACCCGTTAGTAGCCTTTAGGGTTTCATACAGGGCTTTAAAAAGGAATAAAATCCGCTCAATCCTTACTACGCTAGGGATCATCATAGGTGTTGCCGCCGTAATAACGATGGTTGCTCTCACACAGGGGGCAAAAAGATTGATAGAAGAGCAACTCACAAGCCTTGGCGGCAACTCCCTTATAATTAATCCTGGGAGTAGAACTCGAAGCGGCGTAGGCACAGTCTCAGGCAAGATAAATAGGTTACCTTCAGAGGATGCTGAGGCGATACGAAAGCTAAGCACAGTAACCCATGTATCGCCGATACTGGATACGACCGAACAGGTTGTTTGGGGCAACCGGAACTGGTTTACCGGAATCGTAGGTGCTTCACCCGACTTTATTTTCATAAACGGTTGGTTTCCGGAGCGGGGGGGCTTTTTTCACAATGAAGACGTCAAAAACGCTGAGCTTGTATGTGTGCTCGGAAAAACTGTAGCCTCAAAGCTATTTGGTTACCAGAACCCTGTGGGTAAGACCGTTAGAATAGGCAAGAATTCCTTTAAGGTAATTGGTGTGATGGGCTCCATAGGACAGACGCCCAGCGGGAAGGATCAAGATGATGTTGTTCTGATTCCCTATACAACGCTACAGAAAAGGATATTAGGCGTTAATTATGTAGACAATATATCTGTTTCTGTTAGAACATCAAACGACATACCCTTTGCAGAGGCTCAAATAACCGAACTTCTAAGGGAGCGTCACCACATACGACCGAATATGGAAGACGACTTCTATGTAAAAACACAACTTAACATTATAGAAAGAATCTTTTCAATTTCGAAGATAATGACCATTCTATTAGGAAGCATCGCCTCCATCTCACTCATAGTAGGCGGCATTGGAATAATGAACATCATGCTTGTCTCTGTCACAGAAAGAACAAGGGAGATAGGGGTACGAATGGCTGTCGGAGCTAAAGAACGCGACATCCTTATTCAGTTTCTAATCGAAGCCCTAGCGCTTTCACTGTTAGGCGGGTTGATAGGTATTATACTTGGGATTGCCGGATCAAAGATTTCTTCCTTATTTACTCACTGGCCTACCCTCGTTTCCTTTGGCTCGGTAGTCCTTGCCTTTAGCTTCTCAGCAATTATAGGAATCTTCTTTGGTCTTTATCCCGCCAGTAAAGCTTCCAAGCTTGACCCAATCGAAGCGTTAAGGTATGAGTGAGATTTAAAACTCTGCCCTAGCAAAACCCAGTCCGGTCGCGACAATATCGTTTATCAGGTCAAAAGATATATCACCTGCGCCTAGCACGATGCTCCCAAACTCGTCATCGGCAAAACCTTGGCTCATCCCAGTTATTGGAGTGATATCCGCATCCGATGCCGGAACTACAGGCGGGAAGCCATCGTCCACCCCAAAAAAAACATAAACAGACCCCCCCTCTCCTGTTCCAGGCGCGCCTATTGCAAAATCAGGATTTGTAGGAATAAGCTCAAGCACAAAGAAGGATGCCCTCTTGACCTCGCTAATCTCCGGATTTATGTCGCCGAGAATCGCAACCGAGGTGCCAAACATATCCCCCTGGGCTTCTCCAGTAAATTCCGTTTCAGCGCTTGGGCTGCCGCCAGTCGATTCAGCGATACTGATTTCTTCTCCGGAGAAAAGAAAAACGGAGCCCGTATCCATGTTAGTAGCAGAAGCGCCTACAAGAAGGTCTGGCAAGCCGTCTCCATCTACATCTTCTCCGCTCGAAATACTTGAGGCAAAACCATCAGAGGCATTTCCATTTATTATAACCATGGATACATCTACGCTTATATCATTGCTCCCAAAAATCACAAACGCTTGCCCTCCTTCGGGCGCGCCAATTGCAAATTCGGAAAAATTGTCCTCATTAAGGTCACCCACTTGGGTAAGGGCAAAGCCAAACATACCTCCTGCGACTTCCCCAGCGAATATCGCCTTAGCCTGACTGGCAGATGATGTGTTTCTTAAATCCCTTGAACGGAATAGATAAGCCTGACCCGTTTCTGAGCTAGCGCCGGGCGCGCCTACAAGCGTCCATAAGGTATTCCCGCCCTCGACACCTACGAGCCCTGCTATCGAAGCTCCAAACTCGTCGCCCATATTTTCACCAGTTACCAGAGCCTCTGGTACATCGCCGATTGTAAAATCTATGACCAAAGGCAACCTGGTGCTTCCAGAAACAGTAAAAACTTGTCCCGTATCCCCACTGAACCCGGGAGCCCCAATGGCTAATGTCTCTAAAATACCACCCCCGATGTTTCCAATACCCGCAACTGAGGCGCCGAATCTATCGTCGGCATTGCCGATTATCGTGACATTGGCAAAGGAGGCATCTAAAACCCCGGCTATCAGCTCACTGCTTCCAAAGAATAAGAAAACCATCCCCAAACATGGATCGCCTACCGCTATATCATTAATCTCATCACCGTTAAAATCACCTGCGCCAACGGATTCCCCGAAGCAACTGCCGTCAGCGCTATTCTCAAGTTCGAGAGCCACTAATGGCGTTGTAAGCTCGACTACATTTGAAGGGCCCGAGTTATTCCCGACCTCATCACGAACGTCTAATGCAAAGAAAAAATCCAAAGTGCCTGTTACATCAAGCCTTGGAAGAAGAAAGAACTGTGGGTCTCCAGCCCGAAAGGGTCTTGGCAAATCCTCTATATGAGTGGCGTTTGCGAAATCCTCCGCGACATTCGGTTCAGAGGAAAATCTAAGGTCATAAATCGTCGCAGTGCCTCTATTACCATCGTCACCGGTTGCAGTCCAGTTAAGTTGTCTAGTCGTCATATCGAAACTTAAATCCTCGATAGGCGCGGGAGGTGATGTGTCTCCAATACTGCATGATATAAAAAGGACAAAGGTAACAAGCGCAGCACGCCATCTGTGCGGGTTTAGAATTATGCGATTCATAAATATTACTCCTGAATTATTATTAAAGTTTATGAATTCTACCGAACTATTGATAATAATTCCAATAGAGTGGAATAAAGACCGTGTATTGTATTATTGAATTTTTTAAACACTATTATGGTTACAGAACTTGATTAAATATTTTTTCTATTCAGAATAATGTTAAATAATTAAACAAGTCATTGACTGATATGTCATGGTTTTAATTAGGGGTATCAGTCCTATGGATCCTTGTGCAAATTATTAATACCCGCCGACGTAACCCTGCCTTATTCCTATAAGAGTAAGGGTTTATACTAAGCATAAAGGTATCAATGAAAGTCAGAATCTAAGAACCGACGCTCCGCTTTAATCTCCTCTTTGAGTTTTGCAGGGTTTAAAAGACCCCAGTTTTTTAGGTGTGAATATATATATTCAGCAATAATTCTATTGCCCAGAGGGGAGTAGTGTCCCCAATTCTCTACAAGCTCATCAACCGTATAGCGGGATTCATAAGGCTCTAGCGCCCCTAAGGTATCAATAAAACGATATCCTTTCGAGCGAAAATAGTTTATGAGAGGGGTGTAACGACGCATTTTATTATCACGACTACGCCACTGATCGTTAATGTCAGGGAAAATAAGGATTACAGGCAATGCGCCATTCTCTAGCGCTTTAGAATAAAAAGCATCAAAAATTTTCAATGTTACGTCGTAGGCTTCAGATTTCTCACTATACATCCCATCAATATTGAAAATTGGATTTAACACCTTTATTACGAAGTAACGCCAAAATATCTTCACAAAACGAACAGACCGTAGAAAGTCGAATGTACCCCTGTGATAGTCGGTTTGATAGTGATAATCGTTTTCTCCGAGTCTCGGAAGTATTTCCCTGTCATTAAGCAAAAACTGTTCATAGTCCTTGAGAGTAGAAAGAGGATTCTCAATGAGGATCAATTCACCATCCCTGACTTTAAAGCGCGGTTTCGTAAATATCACATTCCGGTACAACGATGTATAAAATGCTCGAAACACATTAACATTCCGAGCGATGTTCTCGGACATATATCCAATAAACACTATGTTTGGACTGTATTCAGTTCCTACCCGAAGGTAAAGTAAAAATGCCTGGTCCAAGCCGTACCCGCCTGCCCCATAGTTCAAAACTTCAATTGACGGATCTAGCAATGATAACTGCTTTTCCCATGTGTCGCGAAGCTTTACATCAGCCCCGTATGTAAAAGAGTCCCCGAAGGCTGAGATGCGTATGGTGCTAGGAGCGGGAACCTTATCATACTCCCTGTTATCTCTCATCCCAGCTGAGTTTAGTTCACCAGTATTAATCCAACCCAAAACGGAGTCTTGTTTTGTTCGCTCTCCCTTTTTCTGGTTTAGGAATTTTCTCAGGCGGGACTTCTGTTCTCCTGAAAGGGTTGACACATTGGGATCGTATCGGACATTGAAAATCTTATCAAGCAAAAATAGACTCAGATAGCACAAGCCCTCAATTAAGATAAATACCGTGAATACAAGGACCAACAGCGACCATTTTTTAGATTTCATTTCAAGGCGTACTTTTAACGCTTATAACATATCAAGCGAAACCAGAATTAATTTTGCGCTATTATGTTATACCAAATCTAAGATAATAGGAATATTATCAAGTAATACAAGTGCTCATCAGCGATTGATTGAAAAATTTTGTATAAACTTTATGGCAGAAAACTCTGTTTGACATAACATATCTGCTAATATAATGTTTTGTAATAAAGAGAGAATTAATTCATCTAAACAAAGGAGAAACGATTATGAAAAACTTAACCCTTCTTATTATGAGTGTTCTGTTAACCACCCTTGCGTTGATCTTTGCCACGGAGACGGCAACGGCACAAGACCCGGTGAAAGTAGATCCAAAGCACTACAAAGTGGAATTCGAGAATGACCAGGTGCGGGTGCTGCGGATTAGCTACGGACCACACGAGAAGTCTGTGATGCACGAACATCCGGATAGCATAGATATTTTCCTGACCGATCTATACGTGAAATTTACTTTACCTGATGGAAAGACTGAGGAAATGCGTGCTAAGGCTGGAGAGACAAGATGGATTCCCGGAGGAAAACACCTGCCTGAAAATTTGAGCGACCAGCCCCTTGAGGTAATTTTGGTTGAGTTAAAGACCATGCCGGCAAAGGCTAAGTAAGGATACGTCTACCCAAGCAAACAAAGAGGGGAATAGGTACACTTACATGAGAATCATATCTAGAGATCTACTAATCATATAAATATATTATGCATCTTTAGAAGTTAATAAAATTTTAATGCATAATTTAAGGAATATATTAAACCAATTTTATAAAATCCGAGAGGCGTAATTTAAAGTTTAAGGTAATGAAAACTTTGACTGATGCTAGCAAAACTGGTCTATTTTATTAAAGCGTTTCAAATTTAAATATATCATCAATTGTCTCGGCCCTCCTTAAAACCCTTGCCGAACCTTTTTCTATTAGAAGAACATAAGGACGGGGGAATATAAACGAGCTGGATTGAGAGATGTTATATGCCCCGACGTTTTTTATAACTAGTTTATCTCCTGCCTTAAGTTCCGGAAGTCTTGCTTTCGCTATTATATCCGTCTGAAGGCAAAGCGGTCCGTAAACCGTGGTGTCCCTCAAATTATC
>JAKEHC010000131.1 GCA_022615255.1 Candidatus Dadabacteria bacterium
TCTGATCCAAGATCGGTGCGCTCTCAGATAGACTGCGCAAAGAATAGGGGTCAAAACCCCTGGGAACTCGGCGCGAGCATATATGATGAGAGAATTTCCAGGGTTTATCACATCTATGAACAGGAGCTTAGGCGTGTGAACGCCCTTGATTTTGGAGACTTGCTTAGTTATACCGTCACCCTTTTAGAGCAAAGGCCCGAGGTGCTTGAAAAGTACCAGAACCAGTTCCATCACATTCTTGTTGACGAGTATCAGGATACAAATCACCTTCAGTATAGAATCGTAAAATTGCTTTCAGGAAAACATAGAAACGTATTTGTCGTTGGCGACGATAACCAGTCCATTTACGGATGGAGGGGCGCGGATATAACAAACATTCTTAAATTTGAGAATGATTTTCCAGATGCAAAGGTCGTAAAGCTCGAGCAAAACTATAGATCAACAAAAAACATACTGAGGGCGGCAAATGCCGTAATACTGAGAAACAGATACCGCCGAGATAAGAGGCTATGGACTGAAAATCAAGAGGGGGCGCCAGTTATCTACTATGAGTCTCGGGACGAGAGGGATGAAGCAAGGTATTTAGCCTCCAGGGTTGAATACGAAAAAAGCACGCACGGGCGTTCCTACAGTGATTTCGCCGTGTTTTATAGAACAAATAACCAATCACGTGTTATAGAAGAGGAATTGATCCGTCAAGGAATACCTTACACAATTGTAGGCGGGGTTGGTTTTTACGAGCGGGCTGAAATCAAGGATATAATGGCGTATCTAAGGGTCGTATCAAACCCATACGATGAGATTAGCCTAAGGCGCATTATAAACGTTCCATCCAGAGGGATAGGGAAGGGAACGATAGAGGTGTTGGAGAAGGTTGCCCAGGAGAAGGATACTTCATTATTCAATGCTGTAGGGCTTGCAGTAAAAGGGGGGCTCCTTCCAAAGAAGGCTCTTACGGGCCTTGAGAGGTTTTATAACCTTATACATGAGCTTATTAAGCTTTCGCAAAAGCTCTCAATCGGAAGGCTTCTCGAAAAGATACTTGAGAAAACAAACTATCTGGAGATGTTTGATAGCGATCAGGAGAGGCGGGATAACGTTGGGGAGGTTTTAACCCTTGCAGCGGAATTTGAGAAGGAGGAAAAGAATAACGGCATTCATGACTTTCTTGACTGGGTTACGCTATCAAGCGATGTGGATAGATTCAATGAAAAGGCTGATAAGGTTACTCTTATGACGCTTCACTGCGCAAAGGGGCTTGAGTTCTCCGTAGTTTTTATTGTAGGGATGGAGGAGAGTTTATTCCCACACATTAAGTCTCTAGGAAATGGAAGGCTTATAGAAGAGGAAAGAAGGCTATGCTATGTAGGCATCACAAGGTCAAAGGAGAAGATCTATCTCACAAGCACCTCAAAAAGAAGGCTTTTTGGTGTGGAGCATAGGTCTATTCCTTCAAGGTTTATTACTGAGATTCCAAGGAAGCTACTTCAATGGCAGAGCTATCAAGTCAACGTCGATGGAGAGACTCTTAAGAACCTTAACGGCAATAAAAAAGAGATCGAGGACAGCGGATTTTCCAAAAACGGTGATAATGGTTACTTAATTGGGGAGAAGGTGACTCATCCCTCCTTCGGACAGGGTGTGGTAAAAAGGGTAGAGGGTATAGGCGATGAAGCAAAGGTGGTTATATCTTTTCCAGGACATGGGGAGAAAAGGATCATAGCGAGCTTCCTAGGGCTTAAAAAGGCTTAGTGTATGTTATTAAAGTTAATATGATTCGGTCCGGTTGTTTTCTTACATATTTATACACACCCATCTATTAGCATTTTTTACATTCCCTTTTACATACGTCCTTCTTTCGCGAACTGGCGCTAGGGTTAGATTTGCTATTTACATAGAAGGAACAAAATAATATAATCCTAACTATCACTATATAAGTGATGTGTTTGTAGGTAGAATATTGCACTTAACCCGCTAAAGTGCCAATTTATGGCGCAGAAACTGCATGGTCTAAGGTCTTGAGAAACAGGTATTTTTAATTTTATTATAAAGGAGGGTAATTATGATGAGACAACAACGATTCTTCCGAGTCTTTTCGTCCCTTGCCCTTTTGCTCCTGATGATTAGTGGCTTAGGAGGATGCGCCGCTCCAAAGCTACACGCCGATGAGGGGATTAAAACGAAGTTCCAGTACTCTGCTAAGGTTCTCTGCTCGATGTTGGCAACTTTCAGCGATGGGTTTCTGGGTGAGGGTGTCTACCGCACTGTGATAAATATCCATAACCCTACGGACAATAAGGTTACTTTCACCAGAAAGTTCGCAGTTTCGAGATCTCTTGAAACCCCTTTCGGAGAGTTCAGTGTGACCCCTTATAAGATTGCCGTGATTGAGCCTGATGACTCCCTGGTAATTGATTGTTTTGCAATATCGAATTTCTTTTGCCCGATTGACGGTGTCTGCATTGATTTCACTGCCATAGATGGCTTTTTGGTGATTAATAGCCCTGTAGAGCTCGACGTGGTTGCTGTCTATACTGCCCGACCACCTGAGGGGAAGGTGGCGACCATGGACGTGGAGAACGTCAAGGGACGTAAAATTAAAAAAGCGATTAATGTGGTTACGCCTGAGACCAAGCCTGAGATAAAAGAGCGTATAAAAAGAAAGGCTTTCTAATAGCAATTTTGGGTATAATGGGTTTATAGATGAATAACGAAACATCAGAGAATGAATTATTGATGAAAGAAGAAGAGCGCAAAAGGGCTAACGAAACCCTCGTTAAGTACCTGGAGGATACCCTGAATATCGCTAAAGGGGAGGTTGTAGAGCTAGAGAATAAACTCGCATACACATACTGGGTAATTATAGTTCTATCTATTATTATGTTCATCGTTGGTATTGTGCTGATCAGCGTGCCTGCTGCGGCAGCCTTTCGAGGCGGTATTGGTGAACTTCAGTCTATTATCGCGGCAGGCTTCGGGTTCGCTGACCTAGCAGCCCTCTTCCTCTTCCGTCCGATCTCCCGCATACATAAGCTCATGGGTGATATGAGTCAAATCATCATGGCGATCAACAGTTACCAGACCCAGGTCGCCTTACGGCTTTTGGAAATGGATTCAAATAAACGAGAAACTATAGGAAAGACCGCTGAGCATGTCAAGGATGCAACCAAGGGCAGTATTAAATTGATACAGGAATATTTCGAGTCGAAAGAACCA
>JAKEHC010000132.1 GCA_022615255.1 Candidatus Dadabacteria bacterium
ACAAAATATACCGGCTCAGGTCTCTATCCTTTACGATATCCGCTATCATTTCCTTTATATATTTAGTATCTATCACGATTCTTTCCTTTGAGATATCAGGGGCGTTAAAAGATATATCCTCAAGAATCTTCTCCAAAATTGTATGAAGCCTCCTAGCCCCTATATTTTCCGTCGACTCGTTCACATATGCGGCTATCTCTGCAACCTCGTTTATGGCTTCCTCCCTGAAAATAAGCTCAATCCCCTCTGTTTTAAGAAGCTCCTTATACTGCCTGATAAGGGCATTCTTTGGTTCTATTAGAATTCTAATAAAATCCTCCTTAGTTAATGGATCGAGTTCCACTCTGATAGGGAACCTCCCCTGAATTTCAGGTATGAGATCA
This sequence comes from Candidatus Dadabacteria bacterium, assembly GCA_022615255.1. Taxonomy (GTDB): domain Bacteria; phylum Desulfobacterota_D; class UBA1144; order Nemesobacterales; family CSP1-2; genus CSP1-2. Next base: position 384 of record JAKEHC010000132.1, read on the forward strand.
GAAGGCTTTGACACATGAAAGGCTCCGGCGGCTATAAAGAGAATGTGATCCGTTCTGACCATCCCGTGTTTTGTATTTACAGTGCATCCCTCTATTATAGGAAGCAAATCCCTTTGAACACCTTCTCTTGAGACATCGGGGCCCGCTGCGGTCTCACGTCCAGCTATCTTATCTATCTCATCTATAAAGATAATCCCCGACTGCTCCACCCTTTCAATCGCTTGTTTAACGACCTTGTCCATATCAATAAGCTTCTGTGCCTCCTCATGAAGCAGAATCTCTATTGCCTCGGGGACCCTGACCTTTCTTTTTTTAGTTCGCTTCGGAAAGAGATTTCCCAGCATGTCTGCGATATTTACGTCCATCTCCTCCATCCCAGATGGGGTAAAAACCTGAACGGGAAGGTTTTTCATGCTAACCTCGACATCTACGTATCTGTCGTTGAGCTTTCCTTCCCGTAAAAGTTTTCTTAGCTTCTCTCTCGTATCGTTAAATGCTGTAACATCGGCAGTTTTATTCTTAGGGTATAAAAGATCGAGAATTCTCTCCTCTGCTAAATCTTCAGCCTTATTTCTTACCGACTGCTTCTCTTCGTCTGTTATCATCTTTACAGCGATATCGGTAATGTCTCTAATCATAGATTCTACATCCCTTCCCACATATCCCACCTCTGTGAACTTCGAAGCCTCGACCTTTAAGAAAGGGGCCTGAGCGAGTTTTGCAAGCCTTCTTGCAATCTCTGTTTTGCCGACTCCTGTTGGGCCAATCATCAAGATATTCTTAGGTGCTATCTCATCTCTGAGCTCAGGAGACACGCGCTGCCTTCTCCAGCGATTTCTAAGGGCAATTGATACCGCCCTCTTCGCCTTATTCTGACCCACAATGTATTTATCCAGCTCAGAAACGATCTCTCTAGGCGTAAAAAAGGGTTCACTCATTTAATATGCCTCATATTACAAATTCAAAATTAAAAGCTTCAAATCACGAACAAATTCTAAACCTCGAATGCTAAATTCCAATTAAAAGGGAAAAAGCTTAATTAGTTAGTATTTAAAAATTGGACTTTGTTTGTGCTTTGTGATTTTGTATTCGTGATTTTTTATAGAACCTCCACCACGATCTTATCATTGGTATAAATGCATATTTCAGCCGCAATTCTAAGAGCCTCCTCCACAATCCCCTTCGCGTCCATTTTGGAGTGCCTGAGTAATGCCCTTGCCGCAGCCTGTGCGTAGGGTCCCCCTGATCCTATGGCTATAACATCGTCATCGGGTTCGATAACATCGCCGCTTCCAGAGATTAGAAATATATTCTCCTTATCCGCAATCGCAAGAAGTGCTTCAAGCCTTCTCAATATTCTGTCTGTCCGCCAGTCCCTCGCAAGCTCTACAGTCGCCCTTCTCAGGTTGCCTCTATACTCATCGAGTTTTGATTCAAATTTGTCAAATAGAGTAAGCGCATCCGCCGTAGCTCCCGAAAATCCGACCATAACCCTGTCGTTATGAATCTTTCTTACCTTCCTAGCCGTATGTTTTATTGCAGTCTGCCCTAAGGTAACCTGACCATCTCCGCCCATTGCAACACGGCCGTCTTTTCTAACGCAAACTATAGTCGTGCCATGAAACTCGCTCATTTTTCTCTAGGCTCTGGGATGGGTTTTATCGTAAATCTCCATAATTTTCTCGATTGAGGTGTGGGTGTAACGCTGCGTCGTAGAAAGACTCCTATGCCCAAGCATCTCCTGAATCGCCCGCAGATCCGCACCGCTGCCCAAAAGGTGGGTTGCAAATGCGTGTCTAAGCACATGCGGGCTTACGCTCTTCGGGATCTTTGACATGCTTACATATCTTTTAACAATCCTTGCTACACTCCTTGAAGTGATTCTGCCGCCGCGTGAGTTTGCAAATAAAAAGTCGCCGCTTGGCTTAAGCTCTTTTCTTTTGGATATATATAGCTTAACAGCGTCGAGTGCTTTAGAGCCGAAGGGGACAATTCTCTCTTTTCCCCCTTTTCCTAAAACCTTTACAAGGGAATCCGTAAGATTTATGTCGCTCAAGTTTATCCCTACAAGCTCACTTACCCTAAGCCCGCTTGAATAAAGAAGCTCAAGCATCGCTTTATCCCTAGAGCCTAAAGCATTATTAATATACTCTCTGTCAAGGAGTATAAACACCTCATCCACGGTTAATAATGCCGGAAGCCTTTTTTCACCCCTTGGAGTGGGAACAAGCTTAGCCGAGTTCTTTTTAATAATGCCTTCTCTCAAAAGAAACTCAAAAAAGGTTCTGATAGAGGCGAGTTTCCTTGATACCGACGCTTTTGAATTCTTCCTCGCATAAAGCCAGCCGAGATATGCCCTTATAGTAATTTCATCTACTGAAAAATAATCGAAATTGTCTGAAGCGGGACTAAAGCCTTTTTCTTTAAGAAAACCACTAAATTCTAAAAGATCAGTCATATATGCCCTAACTGTATGTTCCGAATAATTCCTTTCAGAATTAAGAAACTCCCTGAACCTCTTAAAATGAGCAGACATCAGTTTCTCCTTCATAATATACTCACCCCTTCTTGTAATTTCAAATCTGGAGCATAAATGTAGGGGCAACCCTTGCCCGTGTTGAGCGCTGTCTTACTACGGCTGCACAAAATGTGCAGGTGCAAGCCCCCATTTTACCCTCCGTTTTGTCTGTCATTGGAGCCAATACTTGATTTTCGAGAAGTGTTTAATAGAGAGGTTTGGAAAACATGTTAGATTAATACTAATTCCTTAATTCAATCAGAATAATCTTTGTTGTTTGGGGATGCCCTGGTTACTGATGTTCAAAACTAAACTTCGTGTCCTAGTGGCTGAATTTTGGAATAACCTATTTACTGATGCTCAAATCCTTTGTAATCCCTGGACAGCTCTTCATAGAATAAACCGGAGCTAACAACCCTTTTAGCGCCGATGTATCTCCGACTATAATAAGATTTATTTATACTATCGATTCTAACCCTCTTTGCAGCAGATGATGCATGTATAAACTCGCTGTCTCCTATGTATATGCCGACATGCGAGGGATAGCTCGCATATGTCCTGAAAAACACGAGGTCGCCTACAGAGAGTTCGCCCTTTTTGACGCTCCTTCCAATTTTATATATCTCCCGGGCTGTTCTTGGAAGATCAACGTCAAAAAAGCTAAAAACCTTATTAACAAACGCCGAGCAGTCTAGACCCCTTATCAATGAATTGCCCCCAAACTTATAGGGCGCCCCGAGAAACCTCTTGGCTATGCTTATAATCACATCCCTTGAGAGCCCGTAGCCATCCATATCTATATTCCCAACCTTTTGAGCCTGAGCGGTTTCAATCTTTGGCAGCGTTTTAATGTGCCCGTTGTCGTTCATTATTTTAATGTCCTCGATCGCCAGTTGACCTTTAGCATTTGCTTGACTCGGAATTCTAAGAACCTGGCCGGCTCTTATCGTATTTCCCTTTAATCCGTTTGCTTTCTTTAAATCATTCAGAGATACCCTGTACCTTTTAGCAATTACGCCTATGCTATCCCCTTTTTTAACGATATGAATGCCGTTTCTGTTTATCTCCTGAGTTCCGGGTCCAGCGCTTCTTGATAAATTTGAGCCGGGGATGGTTAGCCTAGTCCCAGTTCTGACTTGATTGCTCTTTAAACCGTTTGCTTCTTTTAAATCCCTTAGAGAAACATGATGCCTTCCTGCGATTGTGCCTAGGGTATCCCCTTTTTTGACTATATAGCTGTTACCTTCATTTACATTTGGAGAGATTTTCACAACCCTCATCGGAATTTGAGAGCCAGGAATGTTGAGCTTCATCCCCTCTTTAAGTTGGTTGCTCCTCAAACCATTTGCATCTTTTAAATCCTTTATCGCAAGATTGTACTTGCCTGCGATTGTGCCCAGTGTGTCCCCTTTTCTGACTATATAGCTGTTATCCTCGTTTACATTTGTAGAGATCCTCACAACCCTCATCGTAATTCCAGGATCAGGAATGATTAGCTTCATTCCAGTTCTGACTTGATTGCTCAGTAGGCCATTTGCGCTCTTTAAATCGCTTAAAGAAACCCCAAAGCTATCCGCAATCTTCGCCAGCGAGTCTCCTTTTTTAACTACGTATTCGCGGTACTTATAAGATGAAACGCCTCTAGGATTTGTGTCCAACTGATCTCGGGTGATTATATCAGTGACATTCTTATTAGGAGAGTCAGGTATAATTAGGATCGTTCCGCTTTTTAATTCGCCATCGGAAAGTCCATTCGCACTTTTTAATTCCGCAACTGTGACTCCAAATTGATTAGCCACTTTACTAAGAGTGTCTACGTCTTTAACCACATACCTTAGTGAAAGCCCCTCTAGGTTGCTTTCAGTCAACGCTTTTTCATTTTCTTTTTTCTCTGTTTTTTTAGAAACTGCCCCGCCATTCTCGCCAGAATCAGGAATTACGATGGTATCCCCGACATTCAATCTGTCAGTGCTTAGCCTGTTTGCCTTTTTTATGGACTTAAGAGAAACACGAAACCTCTTTGCGATGCCGCTTAAATTATCCCCCTTTTTAACAACATACCTGACAGTGGCGAAAGCAGTAGCGGGAAGAAAAATAAACAGTATTAATAATGCTGAACGCTTTGCTATCATATTACACCTCCTTTGGACATGCGGATTAGGTGGGTAAAATAACAAAAATATTTTGAATTAATTAGTTAGTGCATGTCCATTAGACTTTAAAGGTAAACCGTTTTCAAAGAGCTTATAAAAATTCCAAACATTATATACTAATAATAATTAAGATGTAAAGGGCTCGAATTAGATCACCAAAAATGTTACCAAGACATACATCGTTAGATCACGAGAAATGTTACCGAAAGGTACAATGGCGCTTGTATGGACATGCAAGCGAA
>JAKEHC010000133.1 GCA_022615255.1 Candidatus Dadabacteria bacterium
CCTTCAGAATTAGACTGAAAGGATTCAACTTGAACGCCTAGTGTCTCTGATTCTCTTCTCAGGAGAGAATTTATTTCCTCAAGCGTTTCCTTGCCATAAATCTCAGGCTCGCGCTCACCTAGAAGGTTGAGATTAGGTCCATGAATGACGAGTATTTTCATGTATATTTAGGCTCTACCCATAAGCTTCTTGAGGTTCGGACTCTAAATGCAATATAGAAAATAACCAAACAGCTAAACCATATCAAAACAGCGTATAAATGAAGGGAGCAATAGCCGAACTCTGGGCAAATACGATAAGGAGTCCAAAAATCAATAACACTAAGATCATCGGCGTCAGCCACCACCACTTATGGTTCAGGAAGAATTGTAAAAGCTCCCCTGCAATACCCATTCTGTTAGTTAAACCCTCGAGGAATCGCATACCTTAACCTCCCATTTGAAGAATCTATTCTAAGACAAAAGAAACGAGAATTCTAGACTTGAATTTCAGTAACCATCTTCATGAATTTCAATCTGGTTTATCAACAATATAATTGTCGAGCACAAGTGTATCCATTCCACTTCTCTGGAATGTAAGAAATGACTCCTCAGGGGTATTTACAATAGGTTCGCCTTTTAAATTGAAGGATGTATTTAAAACCACTGGTACTCCAGTGGCTTGCTCGAAGGCTTCAATAAGATGGTAGTACCTTGGATTAACCTCTTTGTAAACTGTCTGGAGCCGTCCTGTTCCATCTACATGTGTAATGGCAGGGAGTACATCTTGTTTTTCTTTGCGCACATCTACCACATAGAGCATGAACCTGGCTGGGTAGTGCCGTGCGGTATTGTCTAATGCAAAGTAATCTTGCGTGCGCTCTACCAGTACAGATGGGGCAAAAGGGCGGAAGGGTTCCCTGAATTTTATCTTTACATTAACTATGTCCTTCATATCTTCACGCCGTGGGTCAGCGAGGATGCTACGATTGCCAAGTGCCCGCGGTCCCCACTCAAACCGCCCCTGGTGCCAACCTATGACTTTCCCTTTTTGAAGTTTATCAACGACACGCTCAATCAACTTTTCCTCGTTCTCGATTCGGCTGTAGCGAATACCGTTATCCTTTAGAAACGTTTCAATCACTGAAGGGCTATGTTCCTCTCCCCAGTAAGCATGCTCCATGATAAAGTTTCTAGCATTTCCCAAAACCATATGATAACCATAAAGAGCTGCTCCAATGGCTCCGCCTCCATCACCTGCCGATGGCTGAATATAAATTTCCTCAAAGGGAGTTTCTTTGAGTATTCTACCGTTTGCTACACTATTGAGGGCAACCCCTCCAGCCATGCAAAGTTTTTTGAGCCCTGTCTCTTTATGGGCGGACTGCGCCATTCTGAGTAGAACCTCTTCGGTCACGACCTGTATGCTGGCGGCTATATCAGCATAATATTCGTTCTCCTTGGCTAGTTCTTCATAATTAGACGGCTTATCTCCAAAATAAGAAGGATAGCCACTTGATTTAGTAAAAAAGTGAGCTTTTGGGTCCCGAGGTGAGCCAAATAGCTTCTCGAATTTTCTATTAAACGTTTTCTCTGAGGAATAATGAAAGGAAAAGTAGTCCATGTTAAGTTCAAAACTGCCATCGCTACTGACATGGATAAGTTTATATACCTTATCCATATGCCTCGGTGTTCCAAACGGAGCCATACCCATCACTTTATATTCTCCCTCATTCACCTCGAATCCAAGGAAAGCCGTAAAGGCGCTATAGAGAAGCCCTAAAGAATGTGGGAAGCGAATCTCTTTGAGTAATTTTATATTTGTACCCTTACCTATTCCAAGCGTAGCGGTTGTCCACTCTCCTACGCCGTCAACAGTAAGGATTGCCGCTTCATCAAATGGGGAACAGAAAAATGCGCTAGCCGCATGCGACAGATGATGTTCACTAAAAAGAATCTTTGAGGGCGGCAAGGCAAGCCTTTTTTGTATTAGGTGTCTTATCCATAGCTTGTCGCCAAACCAGGTGATCATAGCCTCTCGGAATAGACGAAGAGAGCGAGGGAAGGTCTGCATGGTTGACAAGAGGAGTCTTTCGAACTTAACGAATGGCTTCTCGAAAAAGACCACATAGTCCAGGTCGGGTCCATTGATTCCTCCGGTTCTAAGGCAAAAATCAATGGCATGTTGAGGAAATTCATAGTCGTGCTTTTTCCGGGTGAACCGCTCTTCCTCGGCAGCGGCAATCAACTGACCATCGCGAATTAAGGCTGCCGCCGCATCATGGAAATAGCAAGATATACCGAGTATGTTCATCGGATTAGCTCCTTAAAACTGCTTTGTCGCCTGCTCCATCGGAGTGCCTTTCCTATAGGTCTTAGGTTGCCAACCCCGTGGGGCACTGGCTTTGATAGCTAAAGGATCACTCCCCAAGCGCACTGCCAAAGCAAAGGGTCCTAAAACTATGAAATAGAAGATAGTTAGGATAACCCTTGCTTGGAAGTCCCCGATCTTCCTTGCTATCCGTTTCCACCACTCCCAAAGGCTTCGAGTTTTAATTGTCTTTTTCTGTGTGGGATTTGCTGCGTCTAGACGTTTTATTGTGTTCATTGAGTTTAAATTAATGCAGCTGATTACTTTTGCAATAGTATCTTCTGCAGACTTTTAGGTAACTTCTATAGAGCTTATTTAATAACATTAACCTGAATAATGCATAATAGAGAATAGCAATGATTGGAATATACCGCTTTTTCCTTGAATTTACAGGCTCTTACAGGTATAAAGGAGGGAAAATCAACAGTA
>JAKEHC010000134.1 GCA_022615255.1 Candidatus Dadabacteria bacterium
TCAAATTGACAAAGAGGGCTAAAATAAGTATAATTAAACCACGAAATGTCCGCCTATGTGCCTATTGTTATAGAGCAGACCAACAGGGGAGAAAGGGCTTATGATATTTTCTCCCGTCTTTTAAAGGACAGGATAGTCTTTATAGGGTCACCAATTTCGGATGGGGTTGCGGACACCGTTATAGCTCAGCTTCTTTTTCTTGAATCTGAAAATCCCGAGAAAGATATTTATGTTTATGTAAATTCCCCTGGTGGTCACGTCACTGCTGGGCTTGCTATTTATGATACAATTCAATACATAAAGCCGGACGTAGCGACAATATGTATTGGACAGGCTGCCAGTATGGCTGCTTTGATTCTTGCGGCTGGCATGAAGGGGAAAAGGTATGCGCTTCCCCACGCCCGTGTGATGCTTCATCAGGTATTAGGAGGTGTTGAGGGACAAGCTACGGACATAGAGATTCACGCGAAAGAAATACTGAGGGTTCGAGAGGAGATAAACCGAATTCTTGCAAAGCATATTGGGCAACCCCTAGAAAGAATAGCAAGGGATACAGAAAGGGATTTTTTCCTTACTGCTAAGGACGCACTAGAATACGGTATAGTTGATGCTATAATTACAAAAAGGGAGGAAGCGACAAAGTGACTACCAGACGTGAAGGAAGAGACGGAAACCTTTATTGCTCATTCTGTGGAAAAAGTCAGAAAGAGGTCAGAAAGCTGATTGCGGGTCCTACTGTGTACATCTGCAATGAGTGTATCGAATTATGCAACGAAATAATAGCGGAGGAAGAGGCAAAAGAGGGACATCTAAAAAGGCGCTATTCTACCCTACCTACCCCGTATCAAATCAAGGCGTTCCTGGACGAGTATGTAATCAACCAGGAAAGGGCAAAAAAGATATTGGCTGTAGCCGTTTATAACCATTATAAGAGGATAGAGCTTAACGCTTATAGTGCCAAGAGAAGCAACGAAGTTGACGTTCAAAAGAGCAATATCCTTCTTATAGGTCCAACTGGGTGTGGGAAAACTCTATTGGCGCAGACACTGGCAAAGTTTCTCGACGTTCCATTTACAATAGTTGACGCTACATGCTACACGGAGGCAGGATACGTAGGTGAGGATGTTGAAAACATGATCGTAAGCCTTCTTCAAGCTGCAGATTATGATATTGAAAGGGCGTCAAAAGGTATTATATATATAGATGAGATAGATAAACTGGCTCGTAAGTCAGGAGACAGCCCCTCGATTACAAGGGATGTGTCGGGTGAAGGCGTTCAACAGGCTCTTTTAAAGATCATAGAGGGTACAAAAGCAAATGTTCCACCTAAAGGGGGGAGGAAGCATCCACAGCAGGAATTTATTCAGGTTGATACGACAAACATCCTTTTTATCTGCGGCGGCGCGTTTTGCGGGCTAGAGGATACAATCGGGCGTAGGATTGGCGAAAAATCAATCGGTTTTGAAGCAAAACTCGGAAAAAGAGAGGAAATGGGCTTGGGTGAGATTTTGAAAGAGGTTCAGCCTGAGGATTTGACAAAGTTTGGTATGATACCTGAGTTTGTTGGAAGGGTTCCAGTCATCGCGACTCTGGATGAGCTTGACGAAAAAACATTTGTTGAAATACTCACAAAACCAAAGAACGCTGTTGTAAAACAGTTCCAGAAGCTTATGGAGCTTGAAGGGGTAGAGCTTGAGTTCACAGAGGGCGCATTAAAGACAATCGCCCATGAGGCTTTAAAAAGAAAGACGGGGGCGCGTGGGCTTAGGGCTATAATTGAATCTATAATGCTTGATATTTCTTACGAGGTTCCATCACTAAAGGGTCTTAGGCGTTGTGTAATCACCGAGGAATTAGTAGGCGGTACAGGTGTGCCACTTTTCTTCTATGAAGAAGAAAGGCGTTTAGGTTCTGGATAAATTGATTAGTCAAGGAGAATAAAATGCCAATGTTTTTTAAGTTTGATGGAGAAAGAAAGCAGGAGTTAATGACTATTCCTCTACTTCCACTTCGGGATGTAGTGATTTTCCCGTATATGGTGGCTCCCCTCTTCGTAGGACGTGAGAAATCAATTCGTGCGCTTGAGGAGGCGATGAGAAAGGATAAAGAGATTCTTCTCGCCGCTCAGAAAGACGCTAAGACCAACGATCCAAATGAAGAGGATATATATAGAATCGGAACGATAGGCACGATAATACAGATGCTGCGTCTTCCTGATGGAACTGTGAAGGTTCTAGTAGAGGGAAAAAGAAGGGCTCAAGTCATTCGTTACGTGCCTAATCCAAGCTTCTTTACGGTTGAGGCAGAGAGGATTTCTGAAGTGGATGACGCAGGGGTTGAGACCGAGGCGCTTATGCGTACCCTTGTTACAGCATTTGAAAATTATGTAAAGCTGAATAAAAAGATTCCGTCCGAGGTTCTAGTAACTATATCTTCTATTGATGAACCAGGTCGCCTTGCAGACACGATTGCTTCACATCTCGGGCTTAAGCTTCAAGATAAGCAAGAGATACTTGAGTGCACTAGCCCCGCAGAGAGGCTGGAAAAGCTTTATGAGAAGCTGCAGGGTGAGGTAGAAATCCTTCAAATTGAAAAGAGGATTAGGACAAGGGTAAAGAAGCAGATGGAAAAGGCACAGAAGGAATACTACCTCACTGAACAGATGCGGGCTATCCAAAAAGAGCTTGGGGAGAAGGATGATCTTAAATCGGAGATTCAGGAGTTTGAAGAAAGGTTAAAACAGAAGAGCCTTTCTGAGGAGGTTGAGCAGAAGGTTAAGCGCGAGCTTAAAAAGCTTAAGATGATGTCTCCTATGTCGGCTGAGGCTACTGTTGTTAGAAACTACATTGACTGGCTACTATCACTCCCTTGGGCAAATGAAAAGACAGAAGACAGGCTTGATCTTGACGAAGCGACTAAGATACTGGAAGAAGACCATTATGGGCTTGAGAAGCCGAAGGAGAGGATAGTCGAATATCTAGCTGTTCGCGCCCTTACAAAGAAACTGAAAGGACCAATACTGTGCTTTGTCGGGCCTCCAGGTGTCGGTAAAACCTCGCTCGCTAAATCTATAGCGCGTGCCATGGGAAGAAAGTTTGTAAGGATGTCTCTTGGGGGCGTTAGGGACGAAGCTGAAATCAGGGGCCATCGTCGCACTTATATCGGCGCTCTTCCAGGAAAGATTATACAGGGGATGAGAAAAGCAGGAACTATTAACCCAGTTTTCCTGCTTGATGAAATAGATAAGCTCGGCATGGATTTTAGAGGCGATCCGTCGGCTGCACTTCTTGAGGCATTGGACCCGGAGCAGAATCATATGTTCAATGACCACTACATTGATGCTGACTATGATCTCTCAAACGTGCTTTTTATAACCACTGCAAATGTGCTTCATACTATTCCTTGGGCGCTTCAGGATAGGATGGAGATCATAAGACTCCCCGGCTATACTGAGGATGAAAAGCTCCAGATCGCAAAGCGATTTTTGATCCCAAAACAGCTTGAGTTACATGGACTAAAAACTGAGAACTTTAAAATAAACGATAGCGGGGTGTTAATCGTGATAAGGCAGTACACTCGTGAGTCTGGCGTTAGAACGCTTGAGCGCGAGCTTGCAACGATTTGTAGAAAGGTGGCTAAAGAGGTGGTTAAGCATGGCCCCGATCATGCGATGAAGATTAACTCTAATGCTATCCACAAGTTTCTAGGAATCCCAAAGTTCAGGTTTGGAGAAATCGAAGAGAAGGATCAAATCGGGATTGCAACAGGGCTTGCCTGGACAGAGGTAGGTGGCGAGTTACTCACGATAGAGGTTGCGATAGTGCCTGGTAAGGGGACTTTTACAATTACGGGGAAACTCGGAGAAGTGATGCAGGAATCCGCCCAGGCCGCTATGAGCTATGTGAGATCTAGGGCTGAAAAACTCGGGCTTGAGCGTTATTTTTATCAAAAAGTAGACATTCACATACATGTTCCGGAGGGCGCTACTCCTAAAGACGGACCTTCAGCAGGTATCGCAATAGCTACAGCAATCGTATCCGCTCTTATAAAGAGGCCGGTGCAGCACGATTTGGCGATGACTGGAGAGATTACGCTCCGCGGGAGGGTGCTACCCATTGGCGGACTCAAGGAAAAGATTCTTGCGGCTCATCGCGGAAGGGTAAAAGAGGTCATTATACCTCGTGAGAATGAGAAGGACCTAAAGGATATATCGGAAAAGATATTGAGGGATGTTAAGCTTAAAATGGTCGAGCACATGGATGAGGTCATCAGAGAAGCTCTTGTGTCAGATGAGCAGATACTACCTGATATAGTGACTCCGCCGCTTGGCTCTCTTCCCATTGACGAGGGTCTTGTTCAGACTAATATTAATCTTTCTTGACAAGCTCTAAAAATCGATGCAGGATACATGAAGCATGATGCAGAAATCATCTAATGTATCTATTGCATCGTTTTATTCGTGTAAATTCGTGTTCATTAGTGGTTAAATATTAAAGAATCTAAAAGGAGGGGCGGTTAGCTCAGTGGGAGAGCGCTTGCCTTACAAGCAAGAGGTCACTGGTTCGATACCGGTACCGCCCACCATCTAAAAATATCAGATTTTAGATTTCGGATTTCGGAGTTAGAAGTAGTTTTTTAAGTTCGCAATCCACGATCAAAAATCCGAAATCGAAGGGGGGGCCGTAGTTCAGCCCGGTTAGAACGCTGGCCTGTCAAGCCAGAGGTCGCGGGTTCGAGTCCCGTCGGCCCCGCCATAAAAATTCCTTTAATGTTGATCAGTCTCTAATTTTTTATTCCGAACCTTGGATTAGTTTGAAATCTCCAAGATTCATGAGCTTATTCTATTCCAACAGTATTAAACACTGCATAAGATAGCTTTTATCTGCAAAAAGAAAGAGCTTGATAAAGTAACAATAATCCAGTAGAGTTTAACAAGATAGTCAATGGCGTGAGTTCTATAGGGGTGATGATTTAGCGATTTGCGGTTGAAAAAAGGGTCTGAATAGACCAGGAACAGTTTTTGAAAAATGATCAGGGTGTAAAAAAACAATAATAGATAAAGTGTGATTACATAATGGTTTTTTAGTATGACTGCTACAAAAGAGGGAAAGTGATGAAAGGAACCATAAAGAGATTAATAAGGGATAGAGGATTCGGATTTATTAAGGCTGAGGATGGAAGAGAAATATTTTTCCATCGGACAGCTGTTGCCGATACAAATTTTGAATCCTTGACGGAGGGTCAGTCCGTAGAGTTTGATGTTGAAAAAAATTCGAAGGACTCTCGAACCAAAGGACCTCGTGCTGTGAATGTGCGTCTAAAAGTTTAACCGCTGCTCACAGAAGAAAGCCGTTTCTTATCGCTTCTTGGAAGCATTTTCCAATATCTATTCGGAAAGGTTTTCAAATGGGGTTTTGATTCGTCCGTGGTGAAAACAAGGTTTAAGACAGTATTAGAGGTATTTATCAGATGGCAGGATGATCATGAATTTTATGCCAATGAGCTTAAAGAGAATTATAGACATTCTAAATTTATGTGGGTTAAGGTGGTTTCAAAAATTTATGATGATCAGGACTAAATAGGAAAATGGCAAAAAATACAGAACTTGGCAATGTGTTTGAGAAGTGGCCAATCGATGAATTCGTGGGAACTTATGAACAGGATGAGATTATTAACCCAATTGGTTCCGGTAATGAATTTCTGTTGGATATACCCGATCCCGAAGTTGAGATTCGAATTGAGACTCAAAAGACTCTCGCTCTAAAGGAAAAGAGGAAAGAAAAAGCCCCTAATGAAGATGTTAGACTCCTGCAATCATACATGAAAGAGGTGGGAGAAGAACGCCTTTTTAACAAAAAAAAGGAAATTGAGACTGCAGCGAAGATTAAAAGCTGTGAGGTGAGGGTTAGGGAGATAAAGCTTACTTTAGATAAGCTTTTCGGTACAAACATGGAAGAGGATTCTAAAGAATTAACGCGAAAAAAGCTTAAGGTCATCTTGAAGGGAGGAAATAAAACCAAGTTAGCGAAGAGGCTTATTGCCCTTATAGACTTATATTCAAATAAGGTAAAAGACCTCAAAGCAGGATTTATAAAGGCAAACCTCAGGCTCGTTTTAGTTTTTACTAAAAGATACTTGGGACGCGGTCTCCCTCTTACCGATCTAATACAGGAGGGAAATATCGGTCTTATGAAAGCTGTTGACAGGTTTGACCATACACGCGGATACAAATTTTCTACTTACGCCTCTTGGTGGATAAACCAAGGAATGTCGAGGGCTATATTAGAGCAGACGGGAAGCATAAAGGTGCCGGTTTATGTGCTTGAGCAGGCAAACAAGGTTTACAAAGCGAGTTCGATGCTATCCACTGAGAATGATGGGAAACCTCATCCTGAGGAGATATCTAAGATATCGGGAATATCTTTAAAATGGGTAAAACGCGTGTTAGAATCTACTAAGTATGCAGCCTCTCTTGACGCTCCTATAATTAGTGAAGCGGAAACCACCCTTAAAGAATTTATACCCGATGAGAATTTTTCTACTGCTGATTCAGTTGTAGCGGGGACCGATCTATCGGAGAGGATTAAACAAGCCTTGTCAACGCTTAATCCAAGAGAGGAACAGATAGTCAGAATGAGATTTGGTATTGGCTATGAAACCGAACATACGCTTGACCAGGTTGGCAAGCAATTTAACTTAACTCGAGAGAGAATCAGGCAGATTGAGCAGCGTGCGCTTGAGAAAATAGAAGAATCGGAGATAGCAATATTGCTTAAAAGCTTTCTTGAATAAATGAAGAGGGTTTTTGATTTATGGTAATACAAACAATTAAATCAGAGAGTTTGAATGAAGTATAAAAAGGGAGAAAGATGTCGCTTTTGTAGCAAGCTGATTGTTAAAGGGGAATTTTGTAATACTCACTTCGACGGGAATTTAGTTTGTCTTGGTTATTATAATGAGCTTAACAGCACGCCTGAGAATAAAAAGAAGTATAACGTAGCTTACCACTACTCAACTCACGGAAGGCCCTTCTTGGGCGGTATATCAAAAGCTAAGAAAACAAAAGTAGTTTAATGGTAGCGCAAAAAAAGAGAAAGTATCTCTTGTGCCTTGAGGCAATATACGAAAATTCATATTAAATATGCGATGCGGATTTATAAGGGCTGAAGATGAGAAGGAGATTTTCTTTCATGCTGGCAAACTTAAGGTGCATTAGTTTATGGTCTGAAGTAGAGAATGACAGTCGAGTTTAAAGATGATAAAAGCCCTCTTGGGTTTATGTCTCTAAATGTGGAAAATCCTAAACCATGATAAGAAAGTATATATCTGACTACTTCTATGTGAAGGGGGTGATAAATGGCAATCAAGCTAATTTTCACAAAGGTTTGCCCTAAGTGTGGAACTACTCACAGAAAAATTGTTTTTGAAGGTACAAAAGAGGAATATAATCAAATTGATGAACTCGATATTCCTTCTATTCAGTGCTGTGATGTTTTTGATGCGGATTCTTACGAAATAATAATTGATGAGAAGATTACAAAAAAAGGTCAGATTGAAGATATATTTGACGAAGTGGAAGAATAAGAAACCGGCCCCTCTGTCGGAATCAAGTCGTTTATGAAAAATCTTATCTGTTCTTGAGTAAGACGTAAGAATCAAGATTTATTCCATCAGATAGTGTTTGTATAATTAAATCTAGTTTTTTACAAGTAAGATGTCTTCCAATGTTTAATATATGAAAGATACGCTCCTGTTTAAGAGATCTGAAACCTATTGATATGCTATGGGTTCAGCCCTTCCGGCTTTTATATGAAAGACCTTTTTCTCGCCACTATGACGGATCTCTTTAGAACTTATTGCCGTAATAAAAATCTGCCCTGAGTATTCTTCAATGAGTCTGTAGAGATAGCCTTTTCTTCTATCATCTAATTCACTTGTTATATCATCTAGGAGCAAGATGGGACTTCTCCCTAGAACGATTCTTGTAAGTTCAACCTCAGATGCTTTGAGCGCAAGCGCAAGCGTTTTTGCCTCACCTTGAGAGGCAAATACGGATGTGTTTATTCCGTTTATTGTAAAATGTATAAGGTCCCTATGAGGACCAGCCGATGTGTGCCCTCTTTTTTTATCAAGGTAAAGCCTTGCTCTTAACTCTTTTTTCAACTCTTCTATGACATTGCTTCCTAGCTTGAACGAGGGCTTATATTGAATTTTTATCTCTGTATCGAGCCCGGAGATGAGCCGATAGTTCTTTTCAAGAAGTGTCTCAAGCCTCTCTATCAATTTGATTCTTCTTTTTACTATTTTCCCTCCGACCTCCCCTATTTTCTCATCCCACGCGTCTAGGGCTTCTCCGATTATTCCCCTTGGAAAAAGGGCATTTCTCTGGTTTAGAGCTCTTAAGTACAATTTTAAATCTATAAGATGCTCTGGCTTAAAATTGCATATAAGCGCATCTATATATCTTCTCCTATCTTGTGGCGGTCCCTTTATTAAATCTATATCTGAAGAAAGGAATGTGACGACGTTGAATCTTCCCAGAAGCTTAGGGGGGTCATAGACGATTTTTCCATTAAGTTTCACCGTTTTTACACCTTTTGTAAGAATTATATGGACTTCATTCAGTCCTGAATCAGACTCAAGCTCACCCTTTATTCTCCCTTCTACTTCTCCAAAGTTGATAAGCTCTTCCATTCTTACTTGTTTGAAGGGTCTGAGCGTGCAGAGTAGGTGAATTGCCTCAAGCAGGTTTGTTTTTCCCTGTGCGTTTTCTCCGGAGATCAAATTAAACCTTTCATGGAAGGTAAAGATTTCGGTTTTATAGCTTCTAAAGTTTTTAAGGGTGATTGATCTAATTATCAACGAAGTGCGGATTCTAGTGTTTGAAAAGAGTATAATAACAATTATAGGTTTGTTCAATGTAGCTGAGAGAGAATTAAGGAGTCAGCCCCTGATGAAGTCATCGGAGACGGAATTTAGAAGAAAAGAAGAAACTTCTGGCTTCCAACTTCTTCTTGACCTTAACTAGCGGTGTCGGTAATATTTTTAATTAGAGTGGATGACATGATGCTTCTTAGAATCGCTGAGATTTCAGTCAAAGATGCAGGTAAGGGTCTTGCAAGGGTCGACCCAAGGGATATGCACGCTCTTGGGATAGAGGCCCTGGATTTAATCGAGATAGGGGGAAAAAGGAGAACTATCGTTAGGGTTATGCCGTTAGAAAGGCACCATCGCAGCAAATCCATGATACAGGTGGACGGTATTACAAGAGAGAACGCAAGGGTTGGAATTGATGATAGGGTGTTTGTAAAAAGGGTTGAAACTAAACAAGCAGTAAAAGTGGTGCTTGCACCTATAAGTGATGACATTCTTCTGAACGGTGATAATACGGATTACTTAGTTAGTCGCCTTGATGGAATTCCCGTTACAGTAGGGGATAGAGTAAGAATCGCTCTCCCCGGTTCAAGGGTCGAGGATTTTCAGGTGCTTGGAGCTATACCTGCTGAGTCCATAGTTGTCCGCTCTGAAACAAGGATAGAGCTTAGAAAAAAACCAAAGGGCAAAGTGGATGTATCAAGGGTTACTTACGAGGATATTGGCGGGCTAAAAGAACAAATCAGGAAGGTAAGGGAGATGGTAGAGCTTCCTCTCAGATACCCTCAGGTATTTGAAAGACTTGGGATAGACCCTCCTAGAGGAGTTCTTCTTGTAGGACCTCCTGGGAGCGGGAAAACCCTTCTAGCAAAAGCGGTAGCACACGAAACAAATGCGTATTTTCAGGCGATAAACGGTCCTGAGATAATTCACAAATTCTATGGTGAAAGTGAAGCGAGGCTCAGGGACATTTTCGAAATCGCAACTGGAAATCAACCCTCGATCATCTTTCTTGATGAGATAGATGCAATCGCTCCAAAAAGAGAAAAGGTTTCCGGAGAGGTCGAAAAAAGGGTTGTAGCCCAGCTTCTAGCACTGATGGATGGGTTAAAAGATAGAGGCAGGGTAATAGTAGTCGGGGCTACAAATCTTCCTAGCATGCTTGATTCCGCTTTAAGAAGACCGGGAAGGTTTGACAGGGAGGTAAGCTTAGATGTGCCTGATAGAAATGGAAGATTAGAGGTCTTTGAGGTTCATACTCGCGGAATGCCTCTTTCCGATGATGTTGACCTTGAGCGTCTTGCCGATATCACGCACGGCTTTATAGGAGCGGATATTGAAAACCTCTGCCGCGAGGCGGCGATGAGATCTCTTAGGACTGTGCTCCCCGATATTGATTTTGAGGGAGGCGCCCTTCCGTTTGAAAGGCTTATTACGCTTCAAGTAGAGATGGAAGATTTCATGGACGCCTTAAGAGGGGTTGAACCCTCAGCGATAAGGGAGATATTTGTCGAGGTGCCTAAAGTCACCTGGAAGGATATAGGCGGACTTAAGGAGATGAAAGAGAGGCTTACGGAAACAGTCATCTGGCCTATAAAATATAGGGAGCTCTTTGAAGCCACCCATACAAAGGCTCCAAAAGGGATACTTCTTTACGGGCCGCCGGGAAATGGAAAAACCCTTCTGGCAAAGGCGATAGCGAATGAAAGTGGTGTTAACTTTATTTCGATTAAAGGCGCGGAGTTACTTTCAAAATATGTAGGTGAATCTGAGCATGCTGTTAGGGAGGTGTTTAAGAAGGCTAAACAAGTTGCTCCATGCATAGTTTTCTTTGATGAAATTGATGCCATCGCTCCCTATCGTGCAGGTGGCGATACCACACACGTTTCAGAGAGGGTAGTTAGCCAATTGCTGATAGAGATGGACGGCGTTGAAGAGCTTAGAGGCATTCTGGTGCTTGCCGCTACCAATAGAATTGATATGGTAGATTCCGCGCTACTGAGAGCGGGCAGGTTTGATCTTTCTCTTAAGATTCCATATCCAGATGGGGAGGCACTTTTTGAAATCCTACGGATTCATACTCGTGGGAAACCGCTTGCAAAGGATGTTGATTTAAGAAGGATTGCAGAAAGTATTAAAGGGTTATCTGGAGCCGACATTGAGCTACTTTGTCAAAGGTCCTCACTTATCGCGATAAGAGAGCATCTGAGCCGAGGAAAGGGGGTTTTAAGAATCACACATCTTCATTTTGAAGAGGCTCTAAAAGAGGCAAGTGGAAGGATTAATGAACTTATAATTCCTACGAGCATTTCGAAGGGGAATCTAGGAGGAGATACTGTTTAATAACCTTGAATCCAATTGGAACAAGCCATAGTTTATAGCGGGTTTTCAGCACTGATTATTCCTGCCTTTATTTTCGGTTCCATTATAGGAAGCTTTCTTAACGTATGCATATATAGGCTGCCTAGGCGGGGGTCTATAATTTACCCTTCTTCTCACTGCCCCTCTTGCAGAACTCCGATAAAGCCATACGACAATATTCCCATTATTAGCTATCTTATACTTCTCGGAAGGTGCAGGAGATGTGGTGCAAGGATTTCCCTAACATATCCGATTGTTGAGATTCTTTCCGGTGTTGTTTCTGCACTTATAGTCTGGAGGTTTGGCATAACCCCGAAATCACTCTTTTACCTAATCTTTCTTTTTTCACTTATTGTGGTGACTATTATAGATTTAGAGCACAGGATAATTCCTGATGTTATAACGCTTCCAGGGATTGCTTTAGGGCTTATTTATAATGCTTTGATAACAAGCTGGGACGGGTTCGCCTCCGTCCTTGGCTCGTTTCAGTTCACATTGTCTGAAATTCTCAGAACTTCAGATGAATTCAATATCATAAACTCAATATTTGGTATATTTCTTGGTGGCGGGGTGCTCTATCTTATCGGATTTATATACGAATTTATAAAAAAAAGGGAAGGTATTGGTATGGGCGATGTAAAACTTCTTGCAATGATCGGTGCTTATCTCGGCTGGAAAGCTGTATTTTTTGTTATCTTTATAGGCTCTGTAGTTGGAGTTATCGTCGGCGTCTCGATAATTCTTTTTAGGGGGGGTGGTTTAAAATATGAGATCCCATTTGGCCCTTTTCTTTCTCTGGCTTCCGCCCTTTACTGTTTTACAAATGGTTTTAACTTTGGGTTTTAGTAGTGATTTGTAAAATAGAAAAGCCTTTATTGACATATAAAATATGTTGATATATCTTTTTTAGGAATTAAATTATTTCAAGTAATTTACTTGCTACTCAAGGCAGATGAGCACTGCAACACAAGTGCAAAAATCCTGGATTAAAAATCCAGCCGCTGATTTGAGCTTTTTTGATTTCGGCTGGATTCTCGTTCTTCTCCCTCTCGTCATATTTAAGGACCATCTAAGCATCATTATTCTTTCGGTTCTTATAGTTAGTTATATACATAGGCACTATACATTTGCCCTTGTTTACGGTGATAAAGAAGAGTTTCAGAAGAGGAAGCAAATCTACATATTTCTGCCGATTATTGCTGCACTTGCAACGATTCTCTCGCTATATTTTGATGCCTTTAAGGTACTTTTGGTAGCGGCTGTTCTGTGGAATATGTATCATACCATTACCCAAAAGTATGGAATCGCCAGGATCTACTCACGTAAAGCAGGTTATGGGGAAGCATGGATTGACAAGGGATTAATCTATTCTTGGTTTGCATTCCTATTTTTTGCGCTTGTAGAGAGGGAAAAAGATGTTATAAGCCAATACCAGGCTGGAAGCGCCTTGTTAAACTATATCGGTGATAATCTGAGCTATTTTACTCTAGCATCTCATTTCTTTCTCGCAATCGCCATTGTGTTTACGCTCCTTTTCGCGTATCAGGAGTTTAAAAATCGGCATCAAATAAACATTCCCAAGATTCTCTTTGTTATTTCGATTTTGCTTTTATATTCTATATTTTTCTATTCGCTTATAGTTGGCTACATAGTGTTTGCGTTTTCACACGCCCTTGAGTATATAGCCTTTGTGAATATATTTGTGAACTCTAAATATAAGAGAAAACCGGACTCAACTTCTGTTGTAGCTCTGGCATCAAGAAAGCAGTGGATCTACAGCTCTCTTTTTTCCTTAGGTATTGTAGCCATTTGTCTTGTTGGAATTAAGCTTAATGAAAATGCCTTCGAGATATATATAGTTGGAAGCTCTTTCCTTCACTTTATCTACGACGGTCTCATTTGGAAGGTTAGAAGGCCTGAGGTGGGGAAACCGCTGGATATTAAATACGCTTCGACCTAGCCACTAGACAATGCAACTCACGAATGTAAACGCATAGAGCTCACACCCGTTTGAGTTTGTGGATAGTTTTAATAAGTGAGAACCAAACCCATTATTTCTGATAAGGTTATACATCTTAGGCTCGCTTACAGCTAGATAGCTTCTTCCCTGAGAATCAAACTGTATATCTTGCCCGGCATCTTCTTTAGATAAGTATTTCTCATTCTGCATAACAAAGACCTGAAAATTGGTGTCCATACCGGGGTTAATCACAAGGTTTACCTCTGAAGAAGTGTACTTCAAATATACGTGAGCCGTATCAAGTGAATCATCTATAGCTGGCTTCATGTATTCTTGTGAGCTAAACCATTTCCCCTCTAAATAAATTGTATCGTCATCCACTTTATCCGGTGCTTTGTAATCTTGGATTCCATCTGGTTTCCGGCTCTCAGGATTACCGAGTTTTCCTCGTTTGTAGCCAAAATACAGTTCAGGACTCACGCGGTAGCAGAATATACCAGGAATATCTGTATCCCTTACTGGTTTCATTAAATCTGGAAGCGCTAGATTTGGGTCGATCTCTCTGAGTAGTAGTTGAATTGCAAGCTCTGTCTCTATATAGCTTCCCTCGCCGAAGTGTGCGTAACGAATATAACCCTGTTTATCCGAAAGATATTTAGCTGGCCAGTAGCGGTTAGTAAATGCATGCCAAATCTGGTAGTCATTATCCATGACTACGGGGTATTCAATTCTAAACTCCTTAATTGCTCTTTTTACGTTATCCTCAGTTCTTGCAAAGAAGAACTCCGGTGCGTGCACGCCTATGATCTCCAGGCCTTTTTCATGATATCTTTTGTGCCATTCCTTTAGATAAGGAAGTGTCCTAATACAGTTGACACAGGTATAATCCCAGAAATCAACGAGAACAACTCTTCCCCTAAGCTCTCTTATGCTTATCTCTCTTGAATTAATCCACTTTCCGCCAAATAGCTCAGGTATGTGAATTCTTTCTTTTTCTACAAACATAAAAAACTATACCAGTATGGATATTATCTATTATAAATTGTTCTCAATGTTATTGTCTAATTGTAGTTGGCGGTTAATGTTTAAGACCCTAAATCTGGGTTGAGGATTCTATTTTCTTTTCAAA
>JAKEHC010000135.1 GCA_022615255.1 Candidatus Dadabacteria bacterium
CTGTACCATTGTAGTTGTGATTTCTTTTTCTTCAGATAATCCGGATAGGTTAAATAAGGTAAAAAGCATTAATAAGCTAATGACTATAGTTTTCATTTTAAAATCCCCCTAATTCCCCCTTTAAAAAAGGGGGAATTGTGTGGGTTTCCGCTTTAAGAAAAGGGGAGAAATAAATAATCCCACTTTCTCAAAGGATGATTTAAGTTTACCATAGTTTTTCTATTAATACCCGATTGTTTTTCGTTATAGAACTCATTGATTGTATATGTGCAGATACGCTATTCTTTGCTAACTCTCTTTGAGTAAATTCTTGTTGATTTAGAATGTATTTGTGATATAAGTATCTTTTAGATAAATGGGTTCAAGATTCCGTCATGCTTTATTTCTA
The DNA here is from genome assembly GCA_022615255.1 of Candidatus Dadabacteria bacterium. Taxonomy (GTDB): domain Bacteria; phylum Desulfobacterota_D; class UBA1144; order Nemesobacterales; family CSP1-2; genus CSP1-2. The sequence goes on from JAKEHC010000135.1 coordinate 389, forward strand.
TAATTTCGCGTGAGCCGCAACAAATAAATTACAAACAAAACCATGGAGGTAGGATGTATGGCTAGTCAAACACTGAAAGGAAAAGTCGCAGTTGTTGGCGGCGCATCGAAAAATCTCGGAGGCCTTATTTGTAAGACGCTGGGAGAGGAGGGTGCATCCGTCGTCGTTCACTACAACAGTGATTCGTCGAAAGCGCCAGCCAAAGAAACAGTGCAGGCGGTCAAGAAGGCTGGGGGCGATGCGTTTGCCTTTCAAGCAGACCTGACGAGGGTTGACGATGTTGTCAGGCTCTTCGACGAGGCGATCAAACGCTACGGCCGGCTCGACATCGCCATCAATACAGCCGGGAAGGTGCTGAAGAAGCCTATAATCGACACCACCGAGGAAGAATACGACCATATGTTCGCCGTCAACGCAAAGGCGGCGTATTTCTTCATACGCGAAGCGGCGAAGCGGATGAACGACGGCGGGAACATTATTACTATTGCAACCTCGCTCTTGGCGGCGTTTACGGGACTCTACTCCACATATGCGGGCAGCAAGGCACCGTTGGAACACTTCACGCGTGCGGCGGCGAAGGAATTCGGTCCTCGCGGTATCTCGGTCAACAATGTTGCGCCGGGTCCGATGGATACACCGTTCTTTTATCCCGCCGAAACGCCGGACTCGATTGCATATCATAAATCACAGAGCATGAATGGCAAGTTGACCGACATTAAGGACATCGCACCTATCGTAAAGTTCCTTGTGACCGATGGGCGGTGGATCACAGGACAGACAATCTTTGCCAACGGCGGTTACACGACGAGATAAAGTATAAGAGAGAAAAATGCACACGCTTATACTTACGTTGACCGGTCTTGTTCTGTTGTTCGTTTTTATCTTTGTTGCGGCTTCAATCAACAAGCGTAAAAATGCGCGGGCAGTAAATGGCGCCAGTATGTTCATCCGGTTCTGACTAGCAGCCTCCATAATTAACTTATGCATCGGTGTGTTCGTCGCTGGCGTTTCGGTGCGAATTGGGCTCGGTGTGCTGATGATCGTATTTGGATTGCCAGCCATTGTGGCTTGGTACGTTTCAAGAAGGTTTCCGCCCAGGAATAGGGCGACCAACGACGCACTATAGCTCTTAAGTGTCTATAAGATACAAAATAAAAAAGCGGATTCATATGAGGGCATATAAGTACCCGAATGACTATGTTTCCTACAAGTCTTCATAAATTTTTTAATAAATCCCTCAGATCATTAATAACATAATCTGGATAACATTTTCATTTTGCACTTAAATAGTGACATTATTACTTTGAAACTCCATTTAGCTCTATTTTTGTTTACATTAGGGTGTTTTTGTGATATGAATAACTGATGTTAAGCACTTATGCGCTCAAGGTGAAAAATGTTGTGCTGGTACTTTGTGGAGGTTGTCATTCCCGCATGTATTAAGCGGGAATCCACATTAAGACCCTTCATGGATGCCCGATTAATGCACTCAGGCATGACAAAGCGTAAAATATGCGTAACGTGAGTAAATAAAAAAGGACAATGAGTATTTTTAGACGAGTCAGAGAGTTCAAAAAGACTACTAACGGAAGCGGGGAAGTAGAGGAGGGAAGTGTAAAAAGGTTTCCCCGAAGCATTATCCTTTATGTAGTTTTAGGAGCCTGGATCTTACTCTCAAGCTTTTACATAGTAGACGCTGATGAACAAGGCGTAATAAAAAGATTCGGAAAGTATAATAGAACTCAGAAACCGGGCGTACATTTTAAGCTTCCTTGGCCAATTGAGAAGGTTCAAAAACCCAAGGTAACCGAGGTAAAAAGAATAGAAATCGGATTTAGAACAATTGATCCAGGGCCTCCGGCAAGTTATAAACACCTTCCAGAAGAATCACTGATGCTCACAGGTGACTTAAACATAGTCAGCTCTGAGTTCATAGTACAGTATAGAATCAAAAACGCAGAGGAATATCTATTTAATGTTAAAGATGTGGGCACAGCTATACGAGATGCAGCGGAGGCTGCGAAGAGACAGGTCGTAGGAGATAAGGAAGTTGACTTTGTCCTTACAGTAGGAAAGGCAGAGATTCAAGAGGAGGTAAGAAGCCTGCTCCAAAAAATAATGGATAGCTATGGAGCCGGTATACATATAGTTGCTGTCCAACTACAAGATGTAGAACCACCAAAACCCGTTATCGGAGCTTTTAAAGACGTTGCAAGCGCAAAAGAGGATAGAGACAAATTCATCAACCAGGCGGAAGCTTACAGGAACGAAATACTCCCAACGGCACAAGGAGAGGCAAAAAAGCTTTTGAACGAGGCTGAGGCTTACAGGACGGAGAAAATAAACCGCGCTAAAGGAGAGGCAGATAGGTTTACGATGATTCTTGATGAGAGTAAGAAGAGCGAGGATGTTACGAGAAAACGACTTTACCTTGAAACAATGGAATCCGTTTTTTCAGGAATGGATAAATTCATTATAGACTCAAAAAATAGCTCATCTTTAAATTTTCTTGAGCTTAGGGGAAAATCAACCGATGAGATTAAAAAGGAATTTGGTGAGTAATTGTCACCAATACACCAAACCACAAAGAAAAAATACGAACTTTGTTTCTTTGTGACTATCTTTCATATAGAGGAGAATAATGCTGGGGAGAGTTAGCGCATTACTAGTCATTGTTGTCATATTGATAGCTATCTATATCTTTAAACCGCTTTATACAGTGGACGAAACGGAGCAGGCTGTTGTGCTAGAGTGGGGAGTAAATCCCGTAAAAGTTGTTAAAGAAGCTGGACTTCATTTAAAATGGCCTTGGCCCATCCAAAGTATATTGAAATTTGATAAGAGATTACTTGAATATGATGCACAGCCAAGAGAGATTATAACAAAGGATAAAAAAACCCTTATACTCGATAATTACGCAAGATGGAGAATTAATGACCCGATTAAGCTTTTGCAAACAGTTAAGAACGAAAACGGAGCACAGACAAGGATTGATGATATAGTCTATTCGGAGCTGAGGGTAGAGACAGCAAGCCATGACCAGATAGATATAATAGCCGAGCAAAGGGAAAGCATAATGCAAAAGGTGACCGAAAGGTGCAATGCAAAAGCCAAGGAATACGGAATAGAGATAGCAGATGTAAGAATAAAAAGCGCCGATTTGCCTAAAGAGAACGAACAGTCGGTTTTTCAGAGGATGATAGCTGAAAGGGAAAGACAGGCAAAAAAATATAGGTCAGAGGGACAGAGTGAAGCAACAAGGATAAGAGCAGAAGCCGATAAGGAAAGTAGAATCATAATATCTGAGGCGTATAAGGATTCTCAGATAATAAAGGGACAGGGCGATGCAGAAGCGGTAAGAATTTATGGAGAGGCTTATAAAAAAGACCCGAGCTTCTATTCCTTCATAAGAACCCTCGAAACATACCAGAAATCGCTTACGGAAAAAACAACTGGGGTTTTTTCAACTGATTCTGAGATCTTCAGACTCTTTGAGCGCAAGGATTTAACTGAATGAAACCAAAGCAAGGAAATTTATATCCTTTGAGATAAGCATAAACATCTTTATAACTTTTGTATGCGCTTTTTATTTTAACCCCAAGCATTCTACTTTTTCTTTTGTAAATCATCCAAAACCTTCTTTATCATTGGTTTTAATTTCGGAATCTCTTCTTTCACAACAAGCCAAACATTTTCAAAATCCACCATAAAGTAGGCATGAATGATTTTATCTCTCATGCCGGATATATCACGCCATGGAATAGAGGCGTATTTCTTTCTTATGTCCTCAGGAACGTTTTTAGTTGCTTCCCCTATAACCTCAATGCATCTAATAACCGCATCACAGGTTTTATTTTCATCAAGGAATTCACCCAGGCTGAGTCCTTTAATATGTGTTTCCGCCCTTTCCATATAATCGAGAATATCCTTGATGTAAAGTTCTGAGCTTCTTTTCATACGGGGACCGTCTCTTCCAATATAAACTCTTTCAATTCTGCACGAATATTCTTCTTTGGAAGGATATCAACTTTAATTCCGACTATATCGGAAAGGTAGTTTTCGAGAGAAACTATATGAAGCAAACTTACAGGTTTCTCAAAATCCACCAGAATATCTACATCGCTTGTTTCTTTTTGCTCCCCTTTTACATAAGAACCAAAAATGCCGATCTCTTTCACAGCGTATTTACTCTTAATCTCATCTTTGTGTCTATTGATAATTGTCTTTATTTCTTCAAGGGTTTGCATTTTACGCCTCCGTCAATCCTTTGAATTCTGGTTCAATATACCGACTTTTCCTTTGTCATGACCATTTATCATAATACAAAATCAACAAATACAAAAAATACAATAAAACTCAAATTTTTAAATTTTAGCGTGTTTTCTTATTTGGAGTAAGTGTGTAGTAAGTTTATATAACTGGAGACATTAATATTAGTGGATTTATTAAATGGTGGAATACGGCTCTAGCTAAGAAGAATTATAGTATGGCAAGGCTTAGTTGTTGGTAGTCTCTTCTATGAATTGTTCTAGGTCAGTCTTTTTAATAATTTCATTTCTTATTTCTGAGTCGAAAAGTGCTTTTTCTAATTTATCTTGTATTTCCTCTAGCTTCCATTCATTCCTGAGGTAAAGGATAATGAAACCGAGAATTGCACAACGAATATAAGAGGCAAATCTTTTTATCTCTTCTGCTAATAAGAACTGGTCTTTTTCAACCTTGGCTAAATCATACTGTCCGTGGAAAAGAGAACCACGTTTTTTTAGCATATCTTTAATAAATTCATATATCGTGTACCCCTTTTCTTCCTTACTAAGGAAAATGCCGGCATATTGGCTGATACGATAGGTGAGTTCCTGTGTTGTTCCTGCGGGTGAAAATAAAGATTCAAGCGCAATTATAAGTTCTATAAATTGTTCTTCTTTCCTGTCCTTAGAGTGATAATTTGAAAAATGAAGATCGGCTCGTACGATAGCCTGACCTAATTTTGAAGAAGAAAGTTTACTTAGTTTGTTGTAATTTCTTTTATAGGCCTCCCAGAGTCTTTGAACTTTCGGAATATCTTCTTCTGAAATTGTGTATTTAGGTGTTACAGATTCACGTCGTATATTTCTAAAAAAGTAGGTTCCCATCCTCCATATAGTGTTTACCCAGTCAGGTTGATACAAAACAGTATAGTAATCAATATGCACAATCTCATCCTTAAGATATTGTAGTAATCCCTGTATTCGTAAAGCTTCTTTATATTTGGAATCTAACCAATTCGGAGTTTCTTTAGGTGATTCAGAATCTTGATAGACTAAAAAATAGTTGCCAATATCAGGTGGATGGAGAAGGCTAAAGGGTGTGGATTCACCGAGAAGTTTGGGAATGAAGTATTGAGGAATATTCTCTAATTTCCAATCATCAAAATTTAACTTGTCTACTCCTTGTGTTTCAAAATTAAAAAGATGCAAAAAGGCAGTTCTTTTGTACGGCGTTAAATAAATTCGATTTTCAAAAACTGGATAGTAAATTACATCGAGTTTATCACCATAACCAGCTCTTGAAATACGAATCAGCTCTGAAAGATAAAACAAATCAATTGTTATTGCGAGATTCAAAGGTTCACCACCACAGCAAACTGAGAGATGATTGTCTTCTTTGAGGATTTGATTTAGTTCGGTGAATAATTCATTTCTAAATTTGTCTCCCTCGATCCCCAGGAATCCACCATTGATCGTACTTGATCGAATTCACTAGGCCTGAATGTAGGGTCCTCTGTATCCCAAAGTTTTAGAATTAAGGTCAAAGGCAGTTGAGCAAATTGTGGAGAAACCCCTTTGAGTTTTTCATAACATTTATCCAATAATGGCTTTAAAAGTCGGGTTCTTTGTTTCGGTGGAATAGGAGAATCTGAAATTGGAAGGGGGAAATAGTTTAACATTAATTGCCTGCCACCATCTTTTCAAGCATTCTCTTCTTAAAACTACTCTTCTAAAGAAAGTATTTCATCACTTCTCTTTTAACAAATCCCTCAGATCATTAATAACATAATCGGGGGTAATGTCTGAGTTAGAAAGTACATCCCGATCTGTAGAGCCTGATAGGGCGAAGATTGTTGTAATGCCTGCGCGTTTCCCCCCGAGTATATCGGTGTCAAGCCTGTCTCCGATTATTGCGACTCTTTCATGGGAAGAAAGAAATTTTTTTGCAACCTCAAACATTATAACCTCTGGCTTACCGGCTATAATTGCCCTTTTTCCTGTGGCGTACTCGATTGATGCAAGAATCGCTCCCGTTGCAGGCACTAAGCCTTCCGGTGTCGGAAAAACTGGGTCCCTGTTAGTCGCAAAAAGGTATGCTCCGTTTTTTACTGCTAGGGTCGCAATCTTCATTTCTTCGTAATTAAATCCTTCATGACCGCCTACAATCACAAAGTCTGCCCTCTTAGCCTCTTCGCCTTGAGCGAGCTTTAGTCCTATCTCTTCTATTTCCTCTTTTAGCGCTCGACTCCCAACAACAAAGGCATTTTTATGATTTAGCTGATAGTGTTGTTTTATGTAGTGGGCGATAGCCATACCTGATGTAATTATATCGTGAGGGCTGGCTGGGATGCTCATCCTGTTTAATTTGTCTGAATAATCGCGAGATGAGCCTCTTGGGTCATTTGTGAGGTAGATAATTGTCTTTCCTAGCGTCCTAAGGGTTTCAAGTGTTTCGATGGCTCCCTCTGTGGGTTTATCCCCTATATAGACCACGCCGTCCAGATCGATGATAAAGTGATCGAATAAATCAGCCAGTTTCATTTTAGCCTTGTTTTATTATGTATGGTATCAGAAATTAATATTGGATTGATTGTTTGAGGCTCAGGGTCTCAAGCCCAGCGCTATCCCCATATGTATTGTTTAAGCAGCTCTTCTTTATCTTCTACACCCACTTTTCGCCTTATATTAATAACTCGCATCTCATCGTCCTGAATCATCTCGACTCTAAGGAGGTTTAGAATATCCGTTGAAGCCTTCCTATAGCCATCATAAAACTCGGAAGTTTCTCCAGCGGATCGAACCGTCGTTGTATCAAGGTAAAGCGCTATAGCGGCGAACTCTTTCGGCACCTCCTCATCTATCTCTAAGGAATAACCTTGAAGCGCATCTACCAGAATGTAGCTTCTCCATGACTCTACTATTTTCTCAAATTCTTCGATCGTCATTTTATTTTTCCTCTAGGTTTCTTGGAAATGTTTAATTGATTTCGGTTCGGTATATTAATTATAATACATAAATCTTGAAATTCCAGTTCGCTTAGGGAGCGGCTCAAAGGACTGAGCCAGGCTCTAGGCTACAGGAGTGATGTAATTAGATTGTTTAGTCCCCTTCGACTTTAAACAAGACGGGCTGAACGGTTCCTTCGACAGACTCAGGACAGGGTTCAGCCCCTACAGGCTCGGGGTGATAACTAGATGATAGGGTCTTTCGTTTTGAGTATGATTTGACATTACGGAGTGGCACTCCTTTTTTGAAGAAGCTTGCTTGCCACGATGATATTGTCCTTACCCGCTGATTCGGCTATCTTTACCGCTTCCTCTAAAGTTAGTTTAGATGGAAGGGTCGCAAGCTTAAGGAGCATTGGAAGATTCACACCTGATATCACTTCCACCTTATTTTCTTCAAGAAACGTTAGACTCACGTTTGAGGGTGTCCCACCGAACATGTCGGTGACAAGAAGGACACCATCCCCATCGTCTACCTTTTTTATGGTGTTTTTAATCTTCTGTGAGAACGTTTCGAATCCCTCACGAGAATCCACGGATACACCCTCCATTTTCACGGCAGATTTGTCGGCGACTACAAATTTCACGGCGGAAATAAGCTCATCTCCCAGTTTTCCATGGGTTATTACAACAACTCCAACCATCTAATCACCTCAACCTTTTGAAATATCTCTGTGCCATACTGTGGGGGAAAGGTGTTTTAGTTTTTCTGCCAGCTCGCTTACTATGACAACTGATCGGTGCTTCCCCCCTGTACAGCCTATTGCTACTGTGAGATATGATTTACCCTCTTTCTCGTATCTGGGTATCAAAAACCCTAAAAGGTCTACCAGTTTTTTTATGAATTTTCTAGTGTCTATTTTTTTAAGGACAAAATTCCTAACCTGTTTGTTTAAGCCGGTTAGGTCTTTTAGTTTTTCAATGAAGTACGGGCTCGGGAGGAATCTTGCGTCAAACACAACATCGGCGTCGTAGGGGAATCCATACTTGTACCCAAATGAGAGGAGATTAATAGTGATCCTTTTCGATACTGTTTTCCCAAATATATCCTGAATTATTTCCCTCAACTGATGGACGTTTAATAGTGATGTGTCTATCACGTGATCGGCTAGAACCCTGATGCTAGAAAGCATTTTTCTTTCTTTTAATATTCCCTTTAAAATGTTTCCATTGGCAGAAAGGGGGTGTTTTCTTCTCGTCTCTTTATAGCGTTTTAAAATGGCTTCGTCAGTAGACTCAAGAAATAAGAGTTCGACCCATTTACCCTTTCCTTTAATCTCTATGATCATATCAGAGGCGCGCTCAAAAAAAACACCTTCACGTATATCCATCACTAGGGCAGCCTTTGTGATATGCTCGGCGGAGTTTGAGCATAATTCGATGAATATAGGGAGGAGTGTCGGCGGAAGGTTATCTACACAAAAATACCCTAGGTCTTCGAGCGCTTTTACGGCGGTGCTTTTGCCCGAGCCTGATAGCCCGCTTAGGATTACGAGTTGTGTCACGACCCTTCCTTCTTTGTATCACGTTTTAAAAGACCTTCTTGAAATTTCTCTGCGACGTGCACGCCTGTTGATTTTAATAATTGGTTTCTTACAGCGACCTCTATAACGGTTGCCATGTTTCTTCCAGAGCTTACTGGAAGAACAAGATACGGGAGTTCTATCTCCATTACTGCAAAACTCTTCTGGTCAAGTCCGACCCTGTCATAGTCTCTGTCAGGGTCCCAGTGTGCAAGCTCTATTACCATATCAATTTCTCTTCTATCCATAACAGAGGCTGTTCCAAACAGGTCTTTTATGTTAATTATGCCTACGCCCCTGATCTCCATCAGGTGCTTTATAATCTCAGGACCGCTTCCGATCAGCTTTGAGGTTCCTACCTTTCTTATTTCAACAACGTCGTCGGCAACGAGCTTGGAGCCTCCGATTATCAGGTCAAGAGCGCATTCACTCTTTCCAATGCCGCTTTTCCCGAGGATGAGAACCCCAAGCCCATGTATATCCATTAATACTCCATGAACAGTTACAAAAGGGGCGAGTCTCTCTTCAAGTAGTCCGTTAAGTGTTGAAATCAGCCTTCCGGTATGAAGCTCTGTTGTGAATAAAGGCATGTTGTTTTCGTTGCAGGTATTTATTAAAAGCTCATTTGGCGTAATGCCTTTTGATATGATAAAGCAGGGTACATCCTGAGATGTGATTACCTCCGAGATTCTTATCTGTTCCTTTGGTGTAAATCTATTAAGATAGGATACCTCCGTTCTACCTAGAACCTGGATCTTTCCCTCTTCAAGTTGTATATTAGGCTCAATCATTCTGAGCCCTGGTTTTTGAACCCTATTTGACCTTATCTTACGACTTAAGCCGTTCTTGCCTGAGATAATCTTGATTTCAAGCTCTTTTCCCCAGGTTTGATAGAGCTCCCGAACCTCAAGGGGGGTGCCTAACTTAATACCTTTCATCTTCTTCGGTTATTATTTCATAGATCTCATCTTGGGATTTGGCTTCCATTATCCGAGATCGGAACTCATTGTCTTTGAAAAGCCTGGATATTCTTGAAAGGAGTTTAAGATGCGCGCCTGATGAGTTTTCCGGGGCTATCAATAGTATAAAAAAATGAGATGATTTTCCATCAAGGGATTCAAAATCAATTCCTTCAAGACTTCTGCCGAATGCCGCAATTATATTTGAAAGGCCGCTAAGTTTACCATGAGGGATTGCAACGCCGGAGTCAACAGCAGTGCTACATAGTTTTTCCCGTTCCATGAGAATCTCAATCAGTCTTTCTGCGTTTATGTTGGAATAAAGGGAAGCCACACACTCCGATATCTCCTTTATCACTTCAGGTTTTGTCTTTGACTGAAGATATGGAATAACAGTTTCTTTCTTTAAAGCATCGACTATTTTTATGTCTTTTGTCATTATATTCATGTAACTTGGTTACTGCGGTGTAACTAAACCTAAGCCTCCCCCCTTTTTTCTATATAAGACATTTACCATGCCGCTTTCACTGTTCAGGAATACTAAAAAATCCATATCCGATACCCTTAGTTGTAGGATCGCTTCTTCAACTGACATGGGTTTTGATTGCGCTTTTTCAACCCTTATATTATAGGCATCGTCTTCAATGTTTAAGGTTGGTTGATTTCCAGATCGTGAAATGATTTTTTCTTTTGATCTTATACCAATTCTTCTTTTTGTTCTAATCTTTTTCTCGGAAAGTCTTTTAAGCTGTTTTATTATGCTATCAATCGCTCCATCAATTGCGGCGTGCATGTCTTGAGCTTCCACGTTCGAGGTAGTTTTAAGAGCACCGCTATTTACAAATATTTCAGCTATGTTTCTGAATTTTTCTACTGCTAGAATTACCTTAACCTCAGAGGGGTCTCTTTCCCTTCTGACGTATCTTTCTACCCTTTTTATCTTTTTTAGTAAATATGTTCTCAAGTGCTCAGCTTTGCTTTGCTCTATATGTCTTGTTGTTACTGTGACTTGCATTGTCCCCTCCTTTTTTTTCGAACCTCTCTGAAGAAGAGGGAATTTTTAGTATTTTTCTGTATTTTGCGATGGTTCTTCGTGCGATTTTAATATTTCTTCTCTCTAGCATCCTTGATATGTCTTCGTCCGAGTATGGGTTCTCGGATGATTCAGTGGCGATTATATCCTTGATAATCGCCTTTACCTTTTCAAAGGATATCTCTTCTCCTTGATACGTTTCTATTCCCCTAGAGAAAAGTGATTTAAGCTCTATGATTCCCTGGGGGGTGTGTATGTACCTTCTGCTTGTAATGCGGCTTACTGTAGATTCATGAACATTAATGTCTTTATCATGTGCGATGTCTTTAAGTCTTAATGGTTTTATCTGGTCTTTGCCATATTCAAAGAAATCTCTTTGGTGTTCAACAATCTTTTTGACAACCTTTTTCACTACCTGTTCTCGTTCTTCAAGGCATTTTATCATTCTTTGTGCGGCATCTAGTTTTTCCTTTAAATAGTTTTTAACGTCAACTGAAAGGTTAGTGCCCTGTTTAAAAAGAGTTCTATATTGATGGCTTATCCTTACTTTTGGAAAATCTCGATTTAGCTGTATATTTAAATCGTTTTCTACCTTGTAAACATAAAAGTCTGGGACAACATACTTCGCCGCATCTCTCGAGTAGAATGGCCTACCCGGCTTGGGTTCAAAGGATGAGATAACCGAGGCTGCCTGCTCCACTTCTTCTATCAACAACCCTAGAGCATCAGCAATCTTTTTGTAATCTCTACTTGCAACCTCTTCTAAAAAATCTTCAATTATATTTGTTAAAGTTGGATTTACACTATTGTATCCTAACTCCTCAGCTTGGATCTTAAGGCATTCTTTAAGGTTTCTTGCACAAACACCCGGTGGGTCGAAGGACGAATGTATCTTTTTTAACACACCCTCAACTTTATCAATATAGCTCGTATCTGTATTTATGAGATTTTCATAGAGCCCTGCCTTTTCCTCTTCTGAAGGGTTTTTAATTGCCAGGTCTGGGCTTGATTCTAGTTGATGCTTAGCGAGAAGCAGGGCAGTCTCTTTTAAGTCTATATCCAAGTAGCCGTCTTCATCCGTGTTTCCGATTATTATATATGCAACATGCTTTTCCTCGTCCGAGAAATCTGAAAGATCAATTTGCCACTTTAGGTAATCTAAAAGCGACTGAGGCGCGCTCACTTTGTTTTCCCATGGGATTTCCTCTTCGCCATCGTCGGTGAATTCCTTGAATGATTTAAAGTCTTCTTCTCTGCTGCTTAATAGGTTGTTGTCGATAGACTTAAACTCATAATCTGTCTCGTTGGAATCAACGTTCTCTGTGTTTTTTTCTTCTGCCTCTTCAAGTAAGGGGTTTTCTATTAGCTGTTCTTCAAGATATTCCCTGAGCTCAAGTGTTGTCATTTGAATAAGCTTAAGGAAAAGCTGTAATTCCTGTGTGAGAATAAG
>JAKEHC010000136.1 GCA_022615255.1 Candidatus Dadabacteria bacterium
AAAACACCCAATGAATTTCTCAGAGATTATCAATTAACAAATCCGCCATATGTGTGTACCTAAAACATTTTAATTAACTGATCTTTATAGATTCCTAATCCAAGCAATTAGCACTTAATACCCTCGTAACCAGGAATCTGCAATTGCCGCTATTGCGACAACAAAAACGGGACTAGAAAGTCTTGCTTATCCGCTGATGTTTAATAACAAAACGACCGATAGACGGGGTTTTCCGACCCCGTCCAGGTGAATAGGATAATTTTGGTAGCCTGAATGTGTGAGGGAAATTAAGGAGGTCTAAAGACCTATGCTACGTTAAACAAAAAATGTAGCGGCGACCTTTAGGTCGCCACCAGTTATCAGTTGGTCTTAATGTGAGAGGATTCTACTGTCCGTAATAAAGCTTCATGGTGGGCTTGTTTAGTCTGTACATCTTCTCTTTAGCTGCTGCTCTGCATACGACGGCATTTTCCCCCTCAAGTGTGGCACAGGCTTCTAGCGCCTTCTTCTCATCATAATCCGCCAGCTTTTCAATAGCCCCCTCTATGCAAATTGCCTGGTCCTCTGGAGTTCCGTAACCACAGACCTCGGGGAGGAAACGTGGGTCTCTGGAGATGGCAACCCTATACTCTGAACCTAAGCCGTGAAAGCACCCAAGCCTGAGCGAGCTGGGAAGCGAAAGGCACTCGTCCACAAGCTTTTTTCTCCTATTCCCTCGCAAGGCTCGAAGGATTTCGGCAACCTTATAGCGGTAACACGCCGCTGGGTATTTTGTGTAGGTATCACACGGATAGTGAAGACTTTGTGGCTGGTTAAGGTTCTCTTTTTTCCCTGTTACTAGAAGCTCCATGAAGACGCCTGTTGCGCAGTAGTACCCCATGGCAGGGTTTGGAAAGGACGAACAAGCTTTGAGGGATTCTTCGACGTCGTTACCCGAGACAAACATAAGAGCGTGTCCGATACCGTGAGCACAGTTTCCCGGCTTGTGCATCTCAGCAATCTTGCCCTCTTTGCAGAAGTTGTCCATCTTCGCTGTGATATCCTGAAGCGTAGAACTGCCTAATGCCTCCATCAAGGCTCCGTGCATACATCCGGATGTACACCGGGTCTTGCACTCTCTGAGTGTCTTGTCAATTTCTTTGACACGGGCAAAGATCGCTTGCCCTAGCTCGTGCGCCTGTGTGTGGCAGTAGGGATATTTGGCTTCAAGGAAATCAAGCATGAATTCCGATCCCAATGAATTAAGGTACTTTTCAAAAATTAGGCGTTTCTTGGAGCCAGCGGAGTTGTAATCTATACCGAACTGCATCATGGTTGCAACATTAAGAGCGGGCAGGGGAGGTGTCGTAGAGCTTCTTCGATGCACTTCGCCTATCTCCATCTCATCTAATGGAGATGGATTAGTAACAAAACCCATTCCAGATGCTAACGTGTTAAGTACGAAATTGCTGAGGAATATGAAAAACCATATAAGAATCCTACATCTGATCCATTCGGTCTTGTACATTGTTTTCAATCCTATTATAAGCCCTCGGTTTAAATAGCGACTTTACGTTGCGGTTTCCCACACCCCAATGTCAAAGAATAGAATTTATACAGAAACAAACTATATTACAACCGTAATTTAGTATCAATTTTTTGCTCTTATATAGTTCCATTAAATCTTCCTTGCAGATGCTTTGGTTCTCTCTTCAGTCATACTGTCCTCCTGACCTTTATCATAGCGGTGATTTTCAGACTATACCCATCCTAACTTTACTTTAAAATTTCTCATTAACAATATAAGATTAAATTGACGTTAATGAGCACTAGAAACCTGGATAAGATTTTTAACCCTAAATCCATTGCCCTTATAGGTGCAAGCGACGCTAGCGGTAAACTAGGGTACACATTCTTCCGTAACTTGATTCAGGGCGGGTTTAAGGGTCCAATCTATCCGGTAAATCCCAAGTATAAAACTATTCAAGGTAAGCAGGCATATGAGTCAGTTGTTGATATAAGGGAGGAGGTAGACCTCGCTGTTATTGTGACGCCGATAGATGCCGTCCCCGAGATCATAAAGGATTGTGGGAATAAAAAAATACCTGGGGCTATTATAATCTCTGCAGGTGGAAAAGAGGTAGGGGAAAAAGGAAGAGAAATCGAGAAGAAAATACTTGAGGAGGCGAGTAAAGGGGGTATCCGAATTATAGGTCCAAATTGTCTTGGAATAATACGTTCAAGTATAGGGCTAAACGCAACCTTCTCTCATAGGATGGCTCTTCAGGGAAAACTGGCTTTTATCTCTCAGAGTGGGGCGCTTTGCACGGCAATCTTGGACAGGTCTTTCAAGGATAATATAGGCTTCAGTTATTTTATAAGTATCGGTTCTATGGCAGATGTAGACTTTGGGGACCTCGTTGATTATCTGGGCAGTAGCGAAGAGGTATCTAGTATTATCCTTTACATAGAGTCCCTGAGCAATACAAGAAAGTTTATGAGTGCGGCTCGTGCTGTATCTCGTGTGAAACCCATTATTGCAATGAAATCAGGAAGGAGTCAGGCAGGGGCTCAGGCTGCCTCATCTCACACAGGCGCTTTGGCGGGGGAGGACGATGTTTACGATGCCGCATTCAAGCGTGCTGGGATCATAAGGGTCAGGACTATCAAAGAGCTATTTAACTGTGCTGAGAGCCTGTCTAAACAACCAAGGACTCACGGTCCACGCCTAGGGATTATTACAAACGCAGGTGGGCCCGGGGTTGTAGCAGCAGATACACTTGCCGAGTGGGGGCACGAGCCTGCTTTCTTATCGGAAGAAACAATCGAGCGGCTCAGCTCTGTCTTGCCTCCTCATTGGAGTAGAAGAAACCCCGTTGACATTATAGGAGATGCAACACCAGAACGCTACTCCGATGCTATACGCATCGTACTCCAGACGGAGGATATAGATGGACTGCTTGTGATGTTAACCCCGCAGGCTGTGACCAGTCCTGCGGATGTTGCAAGTAGTGTTTCAAGGTTTGCTCATAAGCAACGCATACCTATCTTTGCTGTCTGGATGGGTGGAGAAGGTGTTGAAAAAGGAATTTCCATTTTAAATAAATCGAATATACCGACCTACGACACACCCGAAGAAGCTGTAAACACATTTATGTATATGTATTCATACAGTTACAACCTTAAACTTCTTCAAGAAACCCCAAGGGAGCTTCATAAAGAGCTTAATCTGGAACGCGGTAAGGCGGAGGAGATAATTAAGAAAAAATTAACAGTAGGCTCCAATCTGCTCTCTGAGCCGGAATCGAAGGAGCTCTTTACGAGCTATGGAATACCAGTAAATAGGACCGTAATAGCCACATCTCGAGATCAGGCTCTAGAGCTAGCTGTTAACATTGGGTTTCCTGTAGCGCTTAAAATCCATTCACCTGATATTATTCATAAAACTGAGGCGGGAGGAGTTATCCTGGACCTAAATTCAGAGGAAGAGGTAGAGTCGGCTTATAAAAAGATTATAGAGAATGCCAGAAATTATAATCCTGACGCCAGGATTACAGGTGTCACTGTACAAAGGATGATAAAGGAGAGAGGCTATGAGCTAATTTTGGGAAGTAAAAATGACATCCTATTTGGCCCCGTGATTCTCTTTGGAATGGGGGGGATAATAACCGAGGTAATAAAAGATAAAGCAATCGGCATTCCTCCACTGAATTCCACTCTGGCGAGGAGGCTCATGGAAGAGACAAAGGTATATAGGCTTCTAAAAGGCTTTCGTAATAGACCGCCTGTAAATATAGAATCTTTGGAAGAGATCTTAGTTCGCCTTTCACACCTTGTAACCGATTTTCCGGAGATTGGGGAAGTAGATATTAACCCGTTATTCGTGAACGAGAACTCTGTCTTAGCTTTGGATGCTAGGGTTATAATCAAACCGACAAGTTTGAGACCACCTGAGCACATGGTAATAAGTCCGTATCCTCACCGTTATGAGACTCGTTGGGCTTTAACGGATGGAACGCCTTTACTCCTTCGCCCTATTAAGCCTGAGGACGAGGGTATGATGATAGAGCTTTTTAAAACCTTTTCTGATACAACAATCCTATTTCGGTTCTTTCAAATTTTAAAATCTATGTCTCATGAGCAGATTGCCCGCTATACTCAAATAGACTACGACCGTGATATGGCTATTGTTGCTGTGGAAGAGAGCGTAGAAAAAGATCGTATTCTTGGTGTAGGAAGGTTAACCTATTACCCAAACTTGGAGTCATCTGAGTTTTCTGTAGTTGTAGGAGACCCCTGGCAGAGGAAAGGGCTTGGAACAAAGCTTTTACACATGTGTATAAGCATAGCAAAAGAAAAAGGGGTCCGCCTTCTCTGGGGCGACATAATGGCAGAGAATGAAAGAATGATTAATCTCTGCAAAAAGCTAGGCTTTAATGTGAGTTGGCAACATGGGCAAGGAATAGCTAGAGCTACAATGGAATTAAAGTAATGTCGGCTTGCAAAATTGTGGTATTTAGATATATCAACGGGATGGCAACGAGTCTTGCTCGTTGCCGCTCACCAGCAAGACTGGTGGGCTATCCTTTTGTTTTCTACTTTTCGATTAGTTATATCGAACTCATGTTAAATTAATTAGTTATGCCGATAAAAAATGATAAAGAGTCATCTAAAGGTTCTTATCTATCTGATTTTGTATACGGTGGAATAGACGGTTCCGTAACTACTTTCGCAGTTGTATCAGGTGTAGTTGGAGCATCGCTTTCTTCTTCGATAGTTCTTATCTTGGGTTTTGCGAATCTTTTTGCAGACGGTTTTTCTATGGCAGTTGGAAATTATTTGAGTACAAAATCTAAGAAAGAATATATTGAGAAGATAAGAAAAGCCGAAGAGGTCTCGATTCACAGTATTCCTGATGAAGAAAGGACTGAAATTAAAGAGATTTTTAAAGAAAAGGGGTTTTCCGGAGGACAGCTTGATGAAGCAGTAAAGATTATTACGAGTAATAAAGATGTATGGGTAGATACTATGATGAAAGACGAATTTGGGTTACTGGAAGAAAAGAAATCACCTATAAAAGGTGCCCTTGTGACTTTTATGGCATTCAATTTAATAGGATTCGTACCTCTTCTCGCTTATATTCTTTCTTATTTATTCCCTTCTCTTAAAGAGCAAACTTTCTTGTTATCTATCATTTTTACATCTTGTGCCTTTTTTATCGTAGGCTCTGTAAAGGGGAAAATAGTTGATAAAAAGTGGTATTTATCGGGACTCGAGACTCTACTTATAGGAGGGGCTGCCGCAGCGATTGCATTTTTAGCGGGGTACTTCTTAAAGGGATTAGCTTAGGGTAAATCATACCTAGCCCTTAATTTATTTTG
Source organism: Candidatus Dadabacteria bacterium (assembly GCA_022615255.1). Taxonomy (GTDB): domain Bacteria; phylum Desulfobacterota_D; class UBA1144; order Nemesobacterales; family CSP1-2; genus CSP1-2. Next base: position 5,361 of record JAKEHC010000136.1, read on the forward strand.
TGGATGCTTTTGACCAGTGGTGCCATTGCCATTTTAGAATTTCTCCTATGACTTTGGGCAGAGTCAAAAATGCGCCTCAAGGCACAGTGGGATCGCCATCTTGGTGCGATATAAAGTTGCAGTTGGAACCGCTCCTATCAAATTTGTAGCACTCTCTTTGATTGATGCTCTGATAAGATAAACTCTAGGCTAGAAATTAAATTTGGAACAACATGATTGATGATTTAAAGTCATTTTCACATTCACCTGAAACCGTCCTTAAGAACCTTAATGTATCCCTGGACAAAGGACTCAGTACTGCTGAGGCAAAGAAAAGACTCAAGCAGTATGGTCCAAACCGTCTTCGGGAGGCTAAGAAAAAGAGCGCTTGGGTTGTACTCGTTAATCAGCTTAAAAATCTAATTGTTTTACTTCTTGGAGCCGCTGCCTTATTGTCGTTCGCCTTCAAAGACTGGATAGAGGGTGTGGCAATAGTGGTAGTGATTGTTCTCAACTCAGCTATAGGTTTTTTCATGGAGATTAGGGCTGTTCGCTCGATGGAAGCGCTCAAGCGGTTGGTTCGTATAAGTGCTAGGGTACGTCGCTATGGTCAAACCCGGGAGGTTTTGGCGGAAGAAATCGTTCCAGGAGATATAGTACTCCTTGAGGGTGGGGATCTTGTTCCTGCCGATATTCGGCTTATCGAGGCATCAAAGCTTCAGGCTGACGAATCCTCACTTACAGGCGAGTCGGCGCCCGTAAGCAAGCGGACAGAACCATTAGAAGGAGATGTTTCTTTACCTGAACGTTCAAATATGATTTTTATGGGAACTGCTATTACCCGTGGGTCATGTGAAGGTGTTGTTGTTACTACTGGAATGAATACCGAGTTAGGCAACATTTCTTCACTCGTTGAAGAAGCTCAAGAGGAAAGCACTCCACTTGAAAAACGTCTTGACCAGTTAGGGCATAAGCTCATCTGGGTGACTCTCTTGACCACAGCGCTCGTAGCCGTCGCCGGCATTATACGCGGAAAAGAAATATTGCTTATGATTCAGACTGCTATTGCTCTAGCAGTGGCGGCTATACCTGAAGGATTGCCTATCGTTGCAACCATTGCTCTTGCACGGGGCATGATGCGTATGGCTAAGCGTAATGCTTTGGTTAATCGCCTTTCTTCGGTTGAAACACTTGGGGCGACAAATGTTATATGCACTGATAAGACTGGCACGCTTACAGAAAATCGTATGACAGTCACGCGGATTGCCATTGAATCGGGTGAAGTGGAGATAAGCGGAGAAGGGCTCAGCAACAAAGGTGAGTTTATTAGAAATGGAGGAATCTGCGATCCGTTAAGCGATTGTGTTCTAAGGCGGGTGCTTGAGGTTGGTGTACTTTGCAACAATGCCTCTTTAGAGGAAGGGGCAGATGGCAAGAGTAAAGTTGTTGGTGATCCTCTCGAAGTAGCTCTACTGGTTGCTGGGGCAAAGGCAGGGATATACAGGCGGGATCTCCTTAGGGTTTCCCCTGAGGTGCGGGAAGAGGCTTTTGATCCGGATATTAATATGATGGCTACATTTCACATGGGGAACGGCACATATCGTATTGCTGTAAAAGGCGCTCCCGAGGCTGTAATTGTGGGTTCATCAAGCGTTCTCACCACTAATGGAGAAAAGGAGATGTCAGAAGCACTCCAACAAGGATGGCTAGAGAAAACAAAGGAACTTGCAGAACAGGGGTCTCGTGTCATTGCGCTTGCAACAAAAACGGTTGATAAGGTGGAAGCTAACCCTTACGAACACCTTTCGTTTCTTGGGCTGATTGGTCTTCTTGATCCGCCGCGATTGGATGTGCGTCAAGCAATCTTTGAGTGCAGGGAAGCTGGAATTCAAGTTGTTATGGTTACAGGTGATTACCCATCTACCGGGCTTAATGTGGCACTGGCTGTGGGCTTGATAGACCGGGACGACAATGAGGTAATTCATGGAAAAGATCTTAAAAAACCAGATCAATTGTCTGAAGACGAGCGTCTTCGCATTCTCAAGGCACCCATTTTTGTAAGGGTCAGCCCAAAACAAAAACTTGATCTAATTGCTATTCACCAGAAAAATGGGTCTATCGTTGCCATGACAGGTGATGGGGTAAACGATGCCCCTGCTCTTAAAAAAGCCGACATTGGAATCGCCATGGGCAGGCGTGGCACACAGGTGGCACGTGAGGCCTCCGACATGGTTCTCAAGGATGATGCTTTTTCTACCATAGTCCATGCTATCGAACAGGGGCGTAACATTTTTAGCAATATACGAAAATTTGTGCTTTATCTTATCTCATGCAATGTCAGTGAAATAATGATTGTCACTATAGCATCACTTGCCGCACTTCCATTGCCTGTTCTGCCTCTTCAGATACTCTTTCTTAATCTTGTTACCGATGTTTTTCCTGCGCTCGCCCTTGGTGTCGGTGAGGGAGACCCCCAAACTATGAAGAGGCCGCCTCGCGATCCCAGAGAGCCTATACTTTCCCAAGAGCATTGGCTGGCAATAGGAGGGTATGGTGTTATGATGACTGTGTCTGTTCTTGGAGCCCTTATAATCGGGTTATTCTGGCTAGGTATAGAAGAGCAGAAAGCCGTTAGCGTTTCGTTTCTTACTTTGGCTTTTGTTCAGTTGTGGCATGTTTTTAATATGCGTAATCGGGGCTCGTTCTTACTTAAAAACGACATCATTCGTAACCCATTCATATGGGGTGCATTACTGCTCTGCACAGTTTTACTACTAGCCGCTGTCTATATTCCGGCTTTTGCCAGTGTTCTCGGTGTTGTTAATCCCGGTAGGGTAGGGTGGATGCTAGTGCTGGTTATGAGCGTTATACCTTTAGTGGTAGGACAGATTCTGAAGTCATTGAGGGGTTATCGGCAGTTCATGTAGTCTAGCCAATATCAATTCGATCTTCTTGGTGTCGCATAAAAATTGTCGTCTGAGTAATACGGGGGCATAGATTTACTCTTCGAGCTGTGATCACCCAAAAATCCGTAGGAGCAGCATCTTGCTGCGATAGAGTCGCCCCAGGATGGCGCTAATACGAATTATAACTCTTTATAGAAAATAAGCTTTAAGCACATACTGCTGGAGCATTCTTTATGTATTAAAAAATGAGCCATTGAGAGCGATTGAGACGCGTGCACAACTAGATTATTACACCCTCAGGAGACATCCTTCCATCGAGGACGGATAGCTCCTTAGAACTGAGCAGTCTCTCCCTGGGTAATTCGAGAACCCGTGCGGCCTCTAAAAGAATATGACCCCAGGTGGATCGATTGACAAAAAGCATACCGCCTAGCGTTAGTGTTCCACCCTGACCTATGAATCCTAACCCAGCGGTTTTGTTTCTACCTGTGTGAAGTGATTGGAGTATTCCGAGGAGTGGCTCAGGTCTAGTGTGAGTGACAAATATATGGGCAGATGCTGAATCCGGATACAGTTCTCTTCTTATATCCTCTGAGACGACGTGGGTACGTTCACCTTTAGTGCGAGGAACACGGAACCTCCCGGGTTCCAGCATATAGACAACCGAATGAGCGATGTCTCTCTCTTCCAGGCGGGCTGAGGCTTTTAGAGTCTCTTCCAACTGAAATGCACCGATGGCTGTAAGCACGAGTCCCTGCCTTGGTACATTGTGGCCCGCAAAGTTTAGTCTTAGTGCACCGTTATTGAGGAGTTCTTTAGCCTCTTCCAGGGTAAAAAAGTCTGGAACGGTGTCTGACTTCGGTACTACTAGGGTCCAAATCTGTCCCTGTGTTTGATACACACCATGTATGACCAGTGAAGCAGTGTTGTAATCCGGAACGAACACAACACGCGACACGTTTGAAGGCTCGCCGAGCATAGCCTCTGCCATTGCAGGGTCTTGATGAGATAGCTCGTTCTTCGAATTCTCCCAAGTGTGAGATGTAAGCACAAGCGGTATAGAAAGCCACCCTTGCTTCCTTCCTGCCTCAGTGCAGTGGTTGGCGAATATTATCTCCTGACGCATGGCTCCGTGCATCTTAGCGCCAAAGGCTTCATATGTAACAATGATGTTGATGCCGCCTTTATTAGCTAGGGCTGCTGAAGCCACTGCCTCTTCGTTAAGTGCTGTGATTACAGAGCCATGAACGTCTTCAGGGAGACCTGATTCAGGGTCGGTGACACGAAACTTCAAGGCGTCCAGTGTTTTTTGCATTCTATTGGAGCGCATTTCGTCCGGGTTGCCTATCCGCGGCCTGAGATGAGGATTTGCCTCAACAATAGCTAAGAACATAGTGTCTACGGCGTACATCGGGGATGTCCTTTTCCACTGAATGAAGTCCATACGTTTATCTGGGACCGGACGTGTCGCTGGAGGGGACACCTCATGTAGCCTGACCTCTCGCCAAGCTAAGGGATGATCCCTTTCCATAGGACGACCTGATTTCTCATGGAGTTGGAACTTATCTATTGAGGCTTTTAGCTCCGTCGCCGGCACCCAAAGCCGTCTTGCGCTTTCGTTAAAATTGCTTGCTGCTTGAGGGTCAATGTGGGGGTTGGACATCAATGGAAGGTTGTGGGCAAGATTTGTTCCCTCACCGTAGAACCCTGCACCCTTTGGGGCTACTGCTATGCCGTAGGG
>JAKEHC010000137.1 GCA_022615255.1 Candidatus Dadabacteria bacterium
CCGAACAGGATGCCAAAAAGGTAAAAAGCCCATGTTTCCCTGACACCAAGTAGAAGAAAGATCGAACTTCCTTGAAGGAAAAAACAAAGAAAAAGAACCTTCCTGGTTTCCAAAACCTCTGTAAGAAGTCCAGAGAGGACTACCCTTCCTAGTATACTTCCTATTCCGATAGCCGAGAGGACTCCGGAGGCTACAAGGGCGGGGGTCCCTAAATCTATTGCAAAGCTAAAAGTATGAATCACAACTACTAAAAAGGTAGTAAACCCCAAAAAATACATCGAATACATCAGCCAAAAGACCGGCGTAGCTATAGCCTCAAGCGCCCTCCAATCGTTATTATTATTTTTTAATCCATTCCTGGTGATCTGGACTTTACTCGTAGATATCTCTTCCTCCCCGCCATAAGGCTTTAGATTCTTCTCCCGAGGGTATCCCCTTAACACTAAAGCCGAGAGTGTTGAGAGTGCAAGAAGCACTGCCAAGGCAAAGAATGCGTTTCTAAATCCGTAAGAAGAGATAAGCCATGCGGCAAGCGGACTCGTAATTAGACCACTCAGTGGAATCCCTGTTGTAATAATCCCTATTACAAGTGCCCTTTTTTTTATGAACCACCTGCTAACTACGGCTACACAGGTTATGTATAAAACCCCATCCCCAAGACCAATTATAAATCCATAAGTCACGTATAAGTGCCATCCCTTGGTTGCAATGCCGGATAGAAATAATCCTATAGCCGCTATTATTCCGCCTGAGATAATCACCGTTCTTGGGTCGTACTTATCAACAAGGCGCCCTGCAAGGGTCAGAGAGAAGGCAAGCATCACCGACCTAAAGGAAAATATAGAAGAACCGACAGCACGAGTGAAGCCGAACTCCTCGTTTAAGTAAGGAAGAAACACGCCAAAGGAGTAGAGAAGAAGCCCATCCATGATGATTAAAACCAGAGATGCCGCAACGATGTACCAGCCGTAGAAAATCCCTTTTTGAGACATTGGTTCTCCTTTGTTTAGGCTGGTAGAGACGCCAGTAATCGCGTCTCTACATTACCAATTTCCATTTATGAACCCACGCAAAATATTCTCTAAGTCACGGATTAAGCGAATAATCATACCTGAAAATATCAGCGGAGAAGGGATATTGGCAGACCATTAACGCGAATGCTTCAAGTCTTGGTAATAGATTATTTTATGTTGTGTAGTTAAAAATTATCTTTCCCTTATTGGAATCAGGTGGTATTGTTTAAAAGGAGGAACTGCCAAAATGAAATATATGGTATTGGTTTTAATATTCCCATTTTTAATTTTTGTTGGGGTTTTAAATTCGCAAGCAGGTCATAAGAAAGCCAAGGCAGACATATACAACGCGAAGGGAGAGATTGTTGGGGTGGCAACCCTAGTGGAGGGGACGGATGGCGTATGGGCAACAATTAATGTCTGGGACCTACCCCCTGGCCTTCATGGTTTTCATATTCACGAAGTGGGAAAATGCGAGCCGCCAGATTTTAAATCAGCCGGAGCGCACTTCAATCCATTTGAGAGAAAACATGGGTTAAAGAACCCGACAGGTTCACATGCAGGAGATTCACCTAATATGCAAGTAGGACCTGATGGCACTGGCACAGCGGTTATACTATTTCCGCTGGTAAGCTTAGGAAACGACAGCAATTCCCTATTTCATGCCGGTGGCACTGCCCTCGTCATTCACGCTGCTAAAGATGACCAGATGACAGACCCTAGTGGTGATTCCGGAGCCCGTATCGCCTGCGGGGTCATATCAAAATACTAAAAGCTTGACATTGAAAACGGCTTATATTATAAAGAGGTAAAGAAGGGGTTTAGTAGCTGAATATCAGGCTTCTTGTTTGCATCCTGAGATATATCAGCAGTGGTTTAGTGTGTTGCATTTTAAAATATCGCCTCTATGAAGTGCGTTTTACCTTTGGAAGGGATAAACAACTGGAGGTGTAATAATGGTACAGATTGATGTACCGGTTGCATTCGCTATTGGAAGCATCTTTGCCGACGCCGCCCACAGGCAGTTGCGAACAGGGAGGCCAGAGTATTATTATCACACATCTTACACAAACAATATCTTTCAAATATTCTTCTTCAGCTGGATACCATTATATTTCCTTCTCAACTATTTTGGCTGGGAAACCACACATATGTGGTGGCATGAAGATTCAGTAACGGCATACCCATTCTACGTTCCCATATTCATTATTATATTCTTCCTAGCTGCCAATCTCGGATTTCAGCTAGGGTACTACTTGGTTAAAAAAGGACGCCTTTGGGCAAATAGGGTTGTTTATCTACTGATCTTTCTTTATTCAGCAGTATGGATCTTTGGTCAGACAAACAGCACCCTTCGTCTTGGAACATATGACGAATGGGTAGCAGGCAACGCACCTTGGTTTTACCAAGACCGTACATTCTTATCCATGTTAATCTTCACACTTATTGTATGGGGAGCGGCTCTTCTTTTTTTTGTTCTCAGGCTTCGTAAAGAAGGAAAACATCTAGATACCTGATAGGTTAGTGTTTAATAATCTAATTTCTAATAATTCTTACGGCAAGATTTTTATCCCTCAAAGGGAGGAGTCGGCATGTTAACCCTGACTGTAGTCATTGTAGTTATTGTCCTCTGTTATCTTCCCCTCAGATTTAACTCAGTTTGGGTTTATATATTCGTTGACCGCGCTAAGAAAAATGACAAGGGCTCTTTGCCACAAGCATACGATCTGCCTCGATACTTCAAATTAAATAAAAACGGGGATGTGGATACCTCTGTTCTCTGGCCAGGATGGGACGGATGGTATTTTTTTATGGTTCCAGACGAGAAAGACATTCCTGTAAAGATGGTTCGGGCAAGCCTTATGACAGGTCTATACGGCCTTGAGGGCATAGATAACTATCAAAAGCTGTTATTGAGGCTTTCTACAAGAGAAGCAGTTGAGCATCTTACTCTCATTCCGACTGTTGAGAGTATTAATGGAAATCAGCAAAAGGAAAACCACCTCTCTCAGAATTACCTGCCTAAGAAGACAGATTTAATGATGAAAAATAAACAATTGGA
>JAKEHC010000138.1 GCA_022615255.1 Candidatus Dadabacteria bacterium
AGTTTAAATAAATATTACCTAAGAAAGCTAGAATTTAAAGTAAAAACAGGGCATAGAAAAAATACTTGTTTTTGGACAGGAAATTGGATATAAAATTAAGGGGATAAAAAATGGATACCAGGAAAAACACAACAAAAATCAAGGAAAAGGATCAAAGCGAATCCATCAATAGTTCTTTCGCCAAGAAGTATCAAACCATTCGAGCCTTCACTGAGATATTATGCAAGCCATTGGCTATAGAAGATTATGTCGTTCAGTCTATGCCTGATGTAAGTCCGACTAAATGGCATCTTGCACATACGAGTTGGTTTTTTGAAACATTTATACTCTCTAAGGTATATAAAAAATACAAATCACCCAATGCTCAATATAATTATCTTTTTAACTCGTATTATGTGCAGGTCGGGAAAAGGCATTCTCGTCCGGAACGTGGGTTTTTATCAAGACCTACTGTCGAAGAGGTATATAGCTACAGACAGCATGTGGACCAGCACATGTTGGAATTTCTGAGACAAGCAAATCAAGCAGAGCTAGAAGAGTTATCACACGTAATAAAGATAGGATTAAATCACGAGCAGCAACACCAGGAATTAACTCTCACAGACATCAAGCACGTTTTCTCAGTAAATCCCCTTCACCCCGTTTATCTCCACATTAAGCACGAAGTTTCAAAGCCATTTACATTACCTGAAATGGGATGGACCTCATTCCCAGAAGGGTTATATTGGATTGGACATGATGGAAATGGTTTTGCTTTTGATAATGAGTCTCCCCGCCACAAGGTGTATCTGCGTCCATTTAAATTATCATCCCGATTAGTCACAAATAGAGAATATCTGGCATTCATGGAAGACAGTGGTTATGAGAGACCGGAGCTCTGGTTGTCTGACGGTTGGTTTGCCGTTCAGGAATATAATTGGATAGCACCGCTATACTGGGAGAAACAAAATGGTAACTGGTGGTATTTCACGCTTTCAGGTATGCGCGAAGTTGATCCAGACGAACCGGTTACTCATGTGAGCTATTACGAGGCGGATGCATATGCCCGATGGAGGGGCGCAAGACTGCCATCTGAATCCGAATGGGAAATAGCTTCATCTAATCTTCAAGTGAAAGGTAACCTCGTAGACAGTGGCAACTTCCATCCCGTAGTTCCAAAGGAAGAAATGAAAAACGGCGAGCTTTTGCAGATGTTTGGAGACGTATGGGAGTGGACACACAGCCCATACATTCCCTACCCGGGGTTTAAGACACTGCCCGGTGCATTAGGAGAGTACAACGGAAAATTCATGTGCAATCAAATTGTCCTTCGAGGAGGCTCTTGCGCTACATCCATTTCTCACATTAGAAATACTTATCGTAATTTCTTTCCACCCAATGCCAGGTGGCAATTTATGGGAATAAGGCTTGCCCAAGATGAATAGCAATCTAAAGGCGCTGCAAAAATTCGAGCTCGAGGAAAATGATCTCCTAGCCGAGGTGCTTGAGGGGTTACAGCGGGAGCAAAAACAACTCCCTTGCAAGCTATTTTACGATGCGAGAGGCTCTTCACTCTTTGATCAGATCTGCGAACTCGCAGAATACTATCCCACTCGTACTGAGATGGAGATAATGAATAAGTATATTGACGAAATCTCGGCTTTTCTAAGAAATAAATGCCTTTTGGTAGAACTCGGTAGCGGCAGTAGCAAAAAGATACGGTTATTACTAGATCATCTTGAAGAGCCCGCTGGCTATGTGCCCGTTGATATTTCAGAAGAACATTTAATGATGGCAGTAACATCGCTTGCAAAAGATTATCCTAAGCTCAAGATCATTCCTGTGCACGCAGACTATACCAAAGCCTTCGAACTGCCTTCGTTGAGCCTCCCCTGGTCGCATAAGGTTATCTATTACCCAGGTTCATCAATCGGAAATTTCACTTTGAGCGAGGCAACCATTTTTCTTAAACGAATTGCAAAACTAGCAGGTAGGACTGGGGGACTTCTTATCGGTGTAGACCTTAAAAAGGATAAAAATGTTTTGGAAACTGCGTATAACGATAAGAACGGTATTACTGCTCAATTTAATCTGAACATTCTTAGTCGTATAAATCGTGAGCTCGACGCCGATTTTGACCTTGACCAATGGAGGCACTTTGCCTTTTATAATAGTGATGAGGGAAGGATCGAAATGCATCTTATAAGCTGCAAAAATCAATATGCACATATTGATAACACAGAGCTCTTCTTTAGAATGGGCGAAAGCATCTTGACCGAATATTCTTATAAGTACACGCTAGAGGAATTTGAGCGACTGGTCTCAAATCTCTTTAAAGTTGACCATGTATGGACGGATGAAGAGCGCAAATTCAGCGTACAATATCTCTCTGTTCGGTAAGAATTCTGCCGCTTAGGCACCAAGGCACGAGTTAGGGGTTGAGAATTGTATAATTCTTTATGCTTAATCCGTAATTCCCAAAGGAAAACATCCTGGCTTCGTGACTTTGTGGCTAAATAACTCAATATCATGAAGCCAACTCGAATTAAGCCAAGTACCGGACAAGAATCCGTTTGGGATTATCCTCGCCCCCCACGCGTTGAGGATTCTACAAAGCATATCAAGGTGGTTTTCAACAATCTAATCATCGCAGACACTCGGAATGTAAAAAGGGTATTAGAAAAAAGCAGCCCGCCCATTTATTACATACAACTC